>RFQW01000381.1 GCA_009924765.1 Planctomycetota bacterium
GCGCGCGATGCAACCGAAGTGGCCGCCGCCGCGCGCGCGCACTGGCAGTTGCAGCAACCTTCCGCGGTGCTTGCGGTGCAGCCCTGCCCCGCCACCTTCGCCATGACCCGCGCAGACCTGGATCGCGCGGTGCAGGCCGCCGAACAGGAAGCCGCGTCGAAGGGCATCCATGGCCCCGCGGTGACGCCGTTCATGCTGGGCCGACTCGCCACGCTCACCGGCGGAAAGTCGCTGGACGCGAATGTGGCGCTGCTGCTGAACAACGCCACAACCGCAGCCCGAATCGCGCACGGGCTGCTTGACTTGGGCGCTTCCACCTGATTCACTACCGGGGTCGGGTTCCCACCCGGCACCTGCCAACAAGTCGGCCTGGAGATGGGGCCCCGCGACGGGCCCATCGGCAATCGGTCCATGTATGGATCGTCCAGCACGCCTTGCCGTTGGCCTGCAGGAAAGATGGCATGAACACCCTCACTGGGATCCTGGAGCTTCCCTCCGCGGGCGGCGACGGACGCATTCGACAGTTCAAGGATGGTCTGGTGGAAACGCCGGACGACCCCTATGTGCCCACCGAACTGGTGGCCAAGTTCCAGTTGCGTCCCGGCCAGGAAGTGCACTGCGTGCTCGAGGATCGCCATGCGCCCAACCGTGAAGCGCGTGGCCATCGATGTGCAGTCGATCGAGGGCCTGGCCCCCGTCGACTACGCGGCGCGCAAGGTGTTCAGCGAACTCACCGCCCTTGATCCCGCGCCGCGCATGTCGCTCGAATATCGCGGCTGCCCGCCCGCCTGCCGCCTGATCGACCTGTTCTGCCCCATCGGCTTCGGCACGCGCGGCCTGATCGTGGCGCCGCCCAAGGTGGGCAAGACCATCCTGCTGCAGAACCTGGCCTTCGGCATCAAGCACAACCACCCGCAGGTGGAGCTGATCGCGCTGCTGATCGACGAGCGACCCGAGGAAGTGACGGACTTCAAGCGCAACGTGCCCGCGCACGTGCTGGCCAGCAGCAATGACCAGGATGTGGAGCGGCACACCGCGCTTGGCATCCTGGCCATCGAGCGCGCCAAGCGCATGGTGGAAGCCGGCAAGGACGTGGTGGTGCTGCTCGACTCGCTCACGCGTCTCGGCCGTGCCTTCAACAACAACCGTCGCTTCGCCAGTGGCGGCCGCACCATGAGCGGCGGCCTGGACAACCGCGCGCTGGAGGTGCCCAAGCAGCTCTTCGGCGCCGCGCGCCGCTGCGAGGAGGGCGGCTCGCTCACCATCATCGCCACCTGCCTGGTGGACACCGGCAGCCGCGCCGACCAGATCATCTTCGAGGAGTTCAAGGGCACCGGCAACATGGAGCTGATCCTCGATCGAGGCATCAGCGAGAAGCGCCTGTTCCCCGCGATCAACCTGGCCGCCAGCGGCACCCGCAAGGAACACCTGCTGCTTGGCGAGAAGGAACTGAAGACCATCACCGCCCTGCGCCGTCGTCTGCTCAGCCTGCCGCCACCGGTGCAGATCGAGCAGTTGCTGGCCGCCCTGCAGCGCTACCACACCAACGAGAGCATGGTGGGTGGACCGCAGGCAGCCGCCACGGCCTGAACCGGCGGCACACGCCCCGCGGCTGCGTTACCCTCGGGCGATGGCTGAACAGAACTCCCTCAACAGCATCCGCGCCGGCATCTTCGTCGGCACCGCGATCGCCCTGGCGCTGGCCGTCACCTTCGTGCTGCTGAAGGTGAACATCTTCGCGAACAACACCCGCTACGGGATCGACTTCACCACCACCGACGGCGTGGCGGGCCTGAACAAGGGCAGCGAAGTGCGCGTGGGTGGCGTGGTGGCGGGTCAGGTGCTGGAACTGCAGCCACAGATCGACGAGAGCGCCGCGCAGCTGAAGGGCATCCGCGTGATCATCGAGGTGGACAGCCGCGTGCCCCTGTACTGGAGCAAGGACAAGCCCGAATCGAGCGCGCGCGTACTGCGCGTGCCCAGCCTGCTCGGCAACTCGGCCAGCGTGAACTTCATCAGCGTGGGCGACCCGCGCTCGGAGCAGCTGAAGAAGGACGGCGTGATGATGGCCATGGAAGGCAGCGGCATGCTGGCCAGCCTGGTGGGCCCGGACAACGCCGACAAGGCGCGCGAGATCCTGCTGAACATCGCCAAGACCGCGGAGTGGATGCGCATCACGCTGCCGCGCGACTACGACGCGAACGTGGGCCCCATGCTGACCAACCTCAACGCCACGGTGGCCGCCTTCAAGGGCGACTACGAGAACTGGCGCAAGCCCATCGGCACCTCCATCACCGACGCAGCCAGCCTGCTCAATCGCACCG
>RFQW01000382.1 GCA_009924765.1 Planctomycetota bacterium
TTGGTCACCTGCTGGTGACGCGCGGGCTGGCCGACCAGCCGCTCGCCCTTCTCGGTGAAGCCGACCACGCTTGGGGTGGTGCGGGCGCCGGAGGCGTTGATGAGAACCTTGGGCTGGCCGCCTTCCATCACTGCGACGACGGAGTTGGTGGTGCCGAGATCGATGCCGATGATTTTTCCTGCCATGTGTGTGATTCCTTTCGCCCGACAGGCATGCGAGCCAATGGGCAGGGAAGGGTAAGCAAGTGCGATGCCAAACGGCTCGACCCGGGCGATCGGCGGAAATTGCGGCTTCGTGGTGCCCGCATCGGCGTGAAAACGGGGTTGGAAGCCGTCGCCTGCCATTTGGGCACTCCATACGATCCGGTCATTGGCTTCCAAGCACGAGGAATTCGGTCGATCGATCGCCACGATGACATCGTGGCTGCTGCAGGCGGCGTCGCTCGTGGCGTGCGTGGCCTTCGGCTGCGGGCTGGCACTGAGTGGCTGTCGTGGATTCCCGCGTTGGTTCCGTTGCTGCTTGCGCTGCTCGCCTTGGTGGCGATCCTGGCCGTGCGTGGCGGTCGCTGGCGACGAGGCGCGGCACTGCAGGGTTTGCTCGTGGTGCTGCTGGGCGCCCACATCCTTCGCACCAGCTTCGGACTCGAGCCTGGCGTGCCCGGTGGATCGCCCGAGATGGTGCATCTGCTGCAATGGAACTCCAGTTGGCCCGCCGGTGATGATCCGCGATCCATGCAGGCGTTGGCAGGCGCGCCAGCCGACATCGTGCTCATCTCGAATCGTGGTGCGATCACCTCGCCGGACATGGTGCGGCGATGGGCCGGTCGTGACGCACGCGTGGTGGGCGCGGCGTTGTTTGCGTTGATCACCGAATGGCCGATCACCGAGGCCAGACTGGTGGCAGCAGGCGGTGCGGGTTCCACCGCGTGGTACATCGCCCGTTTCACGGTGCTGCCTCCGGCGTGGCACGGGCGCCCCCTTCGCATCGCGATGGTGGACATGCCCAGCCGACCCTCGCTTTCGCGCAGGCAGGTGGCGGACGCGGTGGCGGAGGCGATCGAATCAGGTGGATTGGGTGAGGTGGACGTGGTGGCGGGGGATTTCAACGCGATCAGCGGCAGCGTGCTCCTGTCACGATGCTTCCCCGGCATGCGCGATGCCGCGAACGAGGCAGGTGCTGGCTGGTATGCAACCTGGCCGCGCCGGTTTCCGCTGTGGCAGATCGATCACACCTTGCTGGGTCCGGGGCTGCGCTGCCTCCGTGCGTGGACACTGGATCCGGAGACATCGTCGCATCGGATGACGATGTCGATCCTTGCGCCGGCCACCGAAGCTTCGAATTGATGCGGCGTCAGCGCGCCGACGAACCCATCGCGGTCACGATGGAGTTGAACAGTTCAAGTTGGCGGCGGGTCGTCAACTCGCGCTCTTCGGAAGGAAGATCCTTGAGCTTCGTGAGCAGTTGGGCGTCGCCCAGCCAGATCGCGCTGCCGTCGCTCCGGAGCGCGTTCACGCCGAAGCGGTGATTCACGTCCTGTCGGGTTCGCATGCCATCGGTCACCAGAATCTCCGGTGTGCGGGCGCGTGCAGACTGTTGGGCCAACACACGCTGGTTCCAGTCGGCCCAGTAGTGATAGTTGCCGTAAACCGTTTCGCCGGGCAGCGGCAACTCGATCGATGGATCGAACTGCGCGTTCTGGTTGTCGATCGTGTGTGTGGCATTGTGCGCGGGGCAGAAGTACGAGCGCTTGTCATCGAGGTATCGACGACTTCCCATGCCCAACTTGCCCAGCCCATCCCAGGAAGTGTCGCCGTTGGTATCGGTGAAGGACAGCGCCATCAACTGCTGCGGGCGTCGGTTGTCGGTGTAGGCGGAATCGGGCAGGCTCTCGCCGCGGTACTCGCTGGCGTAGGACATGAGGCCCACGTGGATGGCGCGCATGTTGTTCTGACACATCAGCCGCAGCGCCATCGTTCGAACATTGGCGAAGGCCGGCATCAGGATCGCTGACAGGATGCTGACGACCGCGAGCGTGACCAGCAGCTCAATGAGGCTGAATCCGCGCGCGTTGCGCCTGTTCTTGGGATGGCGTGGGGGGTTCACCATGACCGCATAACGCGTTGCGGACGCTTGGGTTTGGAACCGCAACGCAGGCAAGATGCCACGGGGATGCGGCATTGCGAGAAAAATCGCGTTTCTTTTCTGACTTCATCTCAAGTCGGTGTAGGTTGTGTGTGGAGCGGCCTGTTGTGCCGTTACAAAGACAACCTGAAATTGGAGGAGTGGAACAATGGTCATTCAATCTGGCGA
>RFQW01000383.1 GCA_009924765.1 Planctomycetota bacterium
AAGAACTGCACCATCCTGGCCTTCACCTCGACCAGGCCATTGTCGCACCACGGGCCCGGAAACGCGGTGCGCACGGTCTTGCCGCTGGCATCAACGTACTTGCACGCATCGAGAGGGTGCGAGGCCAGACGCTCGGTGAACTGAAGCACACACAGCACGCGCTGGCCAGCGGGCTTCGCGTTCAACTGGGCGGCGATCTCGGAGGGCTTCGAGTCGGGAAAGGCCCGAACCATGCCGACCATCTTGTCGGAGAAGATGGTGCTTGCGGGACTCCAACTCCACACGGTCACATCGGCGAGCGATTGAAGGGCGACGCACAAGGAGGCAATCGCTGAGAGAATGCGGACAGGAAGGAGTGATTTCTGTTCTGCACGGCTGTTGGAGTGAAGGATGCTGCGCATCGTGACTCTCCTGCGTGCTGACCGGCCGCGGCCTGGTGCAGGGAGCCCCTCCGAAACGATCGACTCCGAAACGATCGACCGGGCGCCCATGCGGGGCTGCGTCCGGTCTTTGGGTTGTCAAGCGCTGCACATTCGGTTTCACACGGTAGGCATGCAAGCCGTATCCGAACTTCCGGCCCACATTTCCCGTGCAACCGGACTGCACAGACCAACCCTGTGGAAATACGAATCAGCCCCGGCGGCCTTTGAAGGCCTTCCGGGGCTGTGGGCACGCATGCGACGCCCTTCTTTGCTCGATTTCAGAGGACCAGTCTGATACCTGCGGCGCTGCGCAGTTTTTCCAGGAAGTCCTGACGCTGCTCCTCGGTGTCCACGGTGGTGTCGATGCTCATGCTGCACCAGCGGCCACCGGAACTGCGGCGGACTTCACCAAGCTTCACGCGGTGCCCACCGAACGCCTGCCGCACCGCCAATCGGATGTGCGCTTCCTGGCCCGCGATCACGCGATACCCCCACTCACACGGATATTCCAGTTGCGGACGACCTTCCAGACCCTCGTGCGATTCATGATCCATGGTGTGTGCCTCCTGCAGCACCAACTTCGGTAATGCGGACCCGATGTGCAACAGAATCCGCAGATTCGAGCGAGATTTTCATGCGCTTGAACCGGGACAGCGGCGCCCGATCAGCCCTGCAGCGGCAACTTCCGCGCCAACTGCATGAACGCCGCATGGCTGGCACGCAGCTGCGTCATCGAATCGCCGCCGAACTTCTCCAGGAAGGCGCGCGCGATCTCGAACGCGACCACGTTCTCCAGCACCACGCTGGCAGCGGCGATGGCGCTGATGTCGGAGCGCTCGTAGGCGCTGGTGACGGCGGCCTTGGTGTTCAGGTCCACGCTGGGCATGCCTCGCAGCAGCGTGCTGATGGGCTTCATGGTGCCGGTGACCACCACGGGCATGCCGTTGGTCATGCCACCTTCAAGTCCACCCGCGTTGTTGGTGGTGCGCGTGAAACCAAGGTGCGGCTGATCGCGCTGCGCGGCATCGAACACGATGGGGTCGTGCACCTGGCTGCCGGTGCGGAAGGCGCACTCGCGGCCCAGACCGATCTCGACCGCCTTGAACGCCTGGATGCCCATGGTGGCGGCGGCCAGTCGTGAATCGAGGCGCTCGTGCCACTGCACGCAGGTGCCGAGGCCGATCGGGCAGCCGAACACGTGCACTTCAACCAGGCCACCCACCGTGTCCTTGTCCACCTTCGCTTGATGAATGCGATCGACCAATTGCTGCGTGGCGCTGGTGCATGGCATGCCCACGTCGCTTGCGTCGCGGGCGGCGCGCATGTCGCGCCAGTTGGCGGGCGTGATGCCGCATGCGCAACGCACATCCAGACTGGCGCGCACGAAACCGAAGCACTCGATGCCGAACTCGCGAAGCAGGCAGCGGGCCAGCGCGCCGGCGGCCACGCGCGCAGCGGTCTCGCGTGCACTGGCGCGCTCAAGCGTGGCGCGACAGTCGGTGGTAAGCCACTTCACGCTGCCGGCCAGATCCGCATGGCCCGGGCGCGGTTGATGCACGGGGGGCGTCTTCGCGGCGTCATCGAGCCGGCTGTCGCGGTTGGCGATGCGCAGCGTGACCGGCCCGCCCATGGTGTGTCCCTGCATCACGCCTCACGCCGGTGAGCACCTCGGCGGCATCGGTTTCCATGCGCTGGCGACCACCGCGGCCGTAGCCCGCCTGGCGGCGGCGCAGTTCGCCATCGACGAAGGCTTGATCAACCTGCAGGCCTGCGGGCAATCCCTCGACCACCGCGAGCATGCCGGGGCCGTGGCTCTCGCCAGCCGTGATGTATCGAAGCGCCATGCGCGCGATGATACGGACGCGCTCAGGCGACGCGCGGCGGCTCG
>RFQW01000384.1 GCA_009924765.1 Planctomycetota bacterium
GCCACGCGTGGATCGCGCACCAGCGCCGCGCCAACGGTTTCGCCCTGACCCGGCAGGAACGCCAGCGCCTCGCGCGGCGCGCCCGCGGCCCACAGGATGTCGCACAGCATGCGCGCGATGGCGGGGGTCTGCTCGGCGGGCTTCACCAGCACGGTGTTGCCGGTCACCAGCGCCGCCACGGTCATGCCGCAGCAGATCGCCAGCGGAAAGTTCCACGGGCTGATCACCACGCACACGCCGCGCGGCTCGTGCATCACCTCGTCCAGTTCGCCCACGAAGCGGCCGAGGCGACGGCGCTCGAACAGCGGCGCGGCCTCGCGCGCGTAGTACTCGCAGAAGTCGATCGCCTCGCACACATCGGCGTCGGCCTCGCGCCAGGTCTTGCCGCTCTCCTGGATGATCACCGCGCTCAGCTCGTCGCGGCGCGCACGCATGGCGGCGGCGGCCTTCACCAGCACGGCGGCGCGCTGCGTCACGGGCACCTCGCGCCACGTGGCGAAGCTGCGCGAAAGCAGCGTGACCGCGTCGCGGGCCTGCTGCACGGTGGCGTCGTTGGCCACGCTGGGCACGCGCGCCGCCGCGATCGCCTTGGCGTAGTTCTCGCGCACCGTCGACCGCGAGAAGTCGCGCATGGGCTCGGTGAAGAACGGCTTGCCATCACCCACCTCGGGGTGCGCCACGCTCAGGCCATGGCGTTCTGCGCTGTTGCCCGCATCGTCAGGCATGGCGACGGTGTGCGGGCTGGCCAGCAGCTTCGACGCATCGGCGTTGTCCATGAAGCCCGCCTTCAGCCAGCTCTCGTTGCTCGTGTTCTCGAGCAGTCGGCGCACCAGGTACGCCATGCCCGGAATCATCTCGCCCACCGGCACGTACTCGCGCACGCGCAGACCCAGCTCGGCGGCCGCACCCTTCAGCTGATCGGCCATGCCGTGCAGCATCTGCAGTTCGACCGCGCTCGGCGGCAGGCCCAGTCGCTCGGCCGTGGCCAGCGCCGCGGCGATGCTGCGCGCGTTGTGGCTGCCCAGCGCCAGCTTCACGCCACCTTCGCCTGCGCGCTTCGGTGTGCTCTCCAGGAAGATGCGCTGCATGCGCTCGAAGCACGCGTCGGTGAGCGCCTTCTTGGGCCACACGGGGCAGGGCCAACCCTGCTGCTCTGCGTGGATGGTCTCGTAGTCCCAGTACGCGCCCTTCACCAGTCGCACGGTCACCACGCGACCCGTGCGCTTGCTCCACTCCACCACGCGGCGCGCGTCATCGTCGCCGCTCTTCAGGTAGGCCTGCATGGCCAGACCCGCGTGGAAGGGAATCTCCTCGCAGCAGCGCATGAACAGCTCCAGCGTGAGGTCCTTCAGCGCGAACTGCTCCATGTCGAAGTTGATCAGCACGCCGCGCTGCTGCGCCGCCTGCAGGATCGGGCGCAGTCCCTTCATCAGGCCGCGGATCGAGCTTTCGGTGTCGATCGGATCGGTGCGCGCGTGCAGCGAGCTGATCTTGATGCTCACGTTCACGCGCGGAATGGCGCCAAGGTGATCGCTCTCGAGGCGCGCATTCGCGGGCCAGTTGGCCACCTGCGAGGGCAGGTTGTTGATCAGGTCCAGGTACTTCTGCTGGTAGGCCGCGGCTTCCTCGTCGCTCACGCACGCCTCGCCCAGCAGGTCCACGCTGAAGGCCAGTCCTTCGTCCCACATCTTCCGAAGCTTGGGCAGCGCGCTGGCCGCGTCGGTGCCCGCGATGAACTTGCTGGCCATGCCCGTGATCTGGTTGCTCACGGTCTTGGTCATCAGACCCTTCGCCAGACCGCCCGCCTTCAGGCCAAGGTCAAGGCCCGGCGGCGGCTTCACGCCCGGCTGGGTCAGGTAGTCCACCAGATGCTCGTGCACCGCGTCGGGGGTGCGCAGCATGGGGAAGGCGTCCACAAAGCGGAACAGCTGCACCTTGAACGCCTCGTCCTTCATGCTCCATTCCATCAGCTTGTCTGACCAGAACGCCGCGCTGAGCATGCCCTTGGTGTTGTTGCGCGCGCGGTTGAGCAGGTCCAGGCCCTTGGCGTGGATCAGCGCCTCCAGCGACGGGTCGGCGGGGGTGACGCCGGTGCGCGCAGGTGCGGGGGCGGGATTGCCAGAAAGCAGCTTGGAGAAGAAGCCCATGGGGGCGCCGATTCTAGTGGCCCGGGCGGGTGGAATCGGCGTTGAAAGCGCGGAAATCTGGCCCGGATTTGGTGCCGCATCGGCGCGTCCGCGCGGCGGACGGCATCAGGGGCATTCGCCGCATCGGCGCGTCCGCGC
>RFQW01000385.1 GCA_009924765.1 Planctomycetota bacterium
TTGGGGTCGTGCAGCGTGTAGGTGAAACGCAGCGCCGTGGGCCACGGCGTGTAGTCGGGATTCAGCTGGCGCGGACGAACGGTGCTGTCGGTGGTCTTGCGCTCCACGGTGGTGAAGGGCCGATCACCGTTGAATCCGAAGGTAGCCTGATACACGTAGACAGGCACCGCATCGCCCATCGGGCGCAGCAGGCCGCGCGTGCCTTCGATGCGGGCCGCATCAAGCGGCGGCGCCGCGACCGCCACCGTGACCATGTCGGCCGCCGTGGCCGCTCCCGCAGCGAGCGTTTCGCTCTTCTTCGGATCCAGGATCTGGATGGGCGTGGCGTAGCTGACCGAATTGCTGATGTTGGTGGACTTCGGCAGCGGCTTGGCCACGCTGCCGAGCAATCCCCCTGCGAGCGTGGTGACGCCGCTGCGCTGCGCCTGCGGGAAGAGTGCGTCCGGCAAACCGAACCACGGTACGTGCGGCGTTGCACTGCTCGAGAGATCGATCTTGGCAACCGGATAGGTGGTGGCGGACCCGAGCAAAGACCATGTTCCGGCAGGCCAGTTCGTGAGCATCATGCCCGGCATGGGCACGTTCAGAACCCTGCTGGCGTTGGTCGAGTCAGGGAGCGCATCCGCCGACTGAGGCGTGCCGTCAGCGGTGAGCTGGCGACCGGTGCCCTCGGACCATGTCCAGTCAACCTGGAACCAGCTGCAGTTGCCGGCCAGCGTTCCGGCCGTGGTCATCAGGTCGGCGCGGTTCATGCTGGGCGCCGAACGCTCGGAACGCGGCCAGCCCCACATGCCTTCCATGCTGAACACGGCGGTCGTGGTGGGCGCGAGGATGTACGAGCCGAACATGCTGTTGAGCAGTCGATCGCGAACGGAGCCTGCAGGTGCGCCACCAGGCACGGCCTCCTTGATCCACGGGAGCGAGGGACCGTTCAGCGCGCCCAGATCCTTTCCCGTCTCGAGGAACGACTTGAACGCCGCGCGCGTTGTCGCAGCCACATCGACTCGACCCGACGAGATGTATCGATCGGGGTACAGGTCCTTGTCATCGATCCACTGACCGGTGGTGATGGCGGTGTAGTCCGGCACCAACGACGCGGTCTTCTGCGCCAGGTTGGGGGCGCTGTTGATCGGCATGTTGGTGAAGCGGCTGCCGCGATAGAACAGCGGACCATCCTGCGCCGCGCTGCCACCATCATCGGCAAGCAATGTGGCCTGACGCGACAGCGTCCAGCGACGCGCCTCGGGTTGCATGGCGTACGCGGTGGCCGGCGTGGGCGCGGAGGTGTTGTCGAAATACAGGATGCTGAGCGCCGGCGCGCCGGGCGGCTGCCAAGCCCACGGCACCGTCGGTCCTTGCTTGCCGCTGTACTTGAAGAATTCCGGATCCGGGCGCTTCGATGGATTCTTCGGATCGCTCACAAGCTGCGGGAACTGCAGACCGTGTCCCAGTCGGATCAGTTGCTCCCAGGATCCACCCTCGGTGTTCACGATCAGGTTGGCGCCCTTGTAGGTCTCCACCGCGTAGCCAAAGCGCGCGCTGCCGGTGCCATCGCCGCTGGCCGAGCCCTCGAAGTTCTTCGTGGGCTCCTGGCCGCGCGAGAGGAACGTGATCTGATCGCATCGAACGAAATCGGTCGCGGCGCGCGATGGATCAAGCAACGGCGCGGTCTGCAGGCTGTACAGCGAGCGGTTCACGTCGTTACGAACCGCCACGCACTGGATGGCCAGGAACCCCTGCGAGTTCATGCGCGCCACGTCGCGGCGGATCGTGCGCTCCACCGCGGTGGCCATGGTCTCCATGTCGGCATTCGCCTCGCCCAGGCTGGCCACCTTGCTGGTGGCACCGAAGATGCGCGCGGTGGCCGCGATGATGGCCAGCAGCACCAGGATGCTCACCATCAACTCGACCAGGCCTACAGCTCCTCGATGGCGGCGTAGATGGGCGTGAGGTCATTGCCGTTGCGATCCTGCAGCGGCACGAACCAGATGTCCTGGATGCCCTTGATGGAATCGTTGCCGGAGTTCGGTGTGCTGATCAGTCCGCCCTCCGCTGTTGGGAAGCTGCTTGAGAAGGACGAACTGCGACTTCCAAAGTCCACTAGGACATCGCCGTAGGGCTGTCGCGGAACGGGCTTCGCCAACGTGACCGGTCCCTCGGCCCGCGTGCGACGGCCGTTCAGCACGCGATGCACGTTCCCGAAGAAGTCGATGAACCACTGTCCGGGTGATTGCCAGCCATCGGAGTAGCCCAGCGAGATCACGGCGGGGTCGTCGCT
>RFQW01000386.1 GCA_009924765.1 Planctomycetota bacterium
CAGGTCGTCGCCCTCGCCGTCGCCCCAGCTCTTTGCGCGCCCAAGCGGTGTGTTCTCGCGCTGGAAGGGCCAGCTGATGAAGGCCATGCAGCGGCCGCCGCCATCCTTCGCGTAGTCGGCCACCGAGCGGTCCTGCCACGCGCGCACCTGCTCCATGTGATGCACGCGATCGGCGTAGCCCTCGATGTGGCCGAACATCATGGTGGCGCTGGTGTTCATGCCCAGGCTGTGCGCCACGCGCATCACCGTCAGCCACTCCTCGCCGGTGCACTTGCCAAGACCGATCTTGCGGCGCACGGTGGGCGCGAAGATCTCGCCGCCGCCGCCCGGCACGCTGTCCAGGCCGGCCTTGTGCAGACGCTCCATCACGAAGCGCAGCTTCGCCTCCAGCGTGTCGCCCGGCGGATTGAAGAAGCGCACGAACTCGATGAACTCCGGCGGGCTGAACGCATGCGCATGCACCTGCGGAAAGCGCTGCTTGATGGCGCCCAGCAGTTCCTCGTACCAGCCCAGCGGCAGATCGGGGTGCATGCCGCCCTGCATCAGGATCTGCGTGCCGCCGATGTCCACCAGCTCCTGGATCTTCTGCAGCACCTTCTCCACCGGCAGCACGTAGGCATCGGCCTCGTCGCCGTCGCGGCGGAACGCGCAGAAGGTGCACTTGGCCGTGCACACATTGGTGTAGTTGATGTTGCGATCGATCACGTAGGTGCGGATCGCGTCGCCATGCAGCGCGCGGCAGCGCTCGTCGGCCCAGAAGCCGAGTTCCGGCAGCGGCATCTCGCGCAGCAGCGTCAGCGACTGTTCGGGGGTCAGGCGCGCATCGCCGTCAGCCACGGCGCGCAGCAGGCCGCGATCGAAGGCAGGGAGGTGGGGACGGGTCTGCGGCATTCCGGCGAGTGTAGAAGGGTGCCGCGCCCGAGTCGATCGGCCTACACCCGCAGCCGTTCCCACGCCGGGCTCTGGAAGCGCCACAGGAACAGCAGCCCGCGCACCACCAACTCCAGGCTGAGCGCCCACCAGATGCCCGCCAGTCCGTAGCCCATCCAGACGCCCAGCGCCCACGCCAGCGGCAGACGGATGGCATAGATGCTTCCCACGGTGATGGCGAAGATCCACTTGGTGTCGCCCACGCCGCGCAGGCCCTGGCGCAGCGCCATGCCCAACGCGAAGAACACCTGCACCGCGCCGCACGCGAACAGCGTCTTGGGCACTTCCTCCAGATGCACCGGCTCGTTCGAGATGATGCTGGTGAGCCAGCGGCCCTCGGTCATGAACAGCACACCCATCACGCCCATGATCGCCATGCCGACAAGCGTGCACGCCCAGATCGCCTTGCGCGCCATGCGCGGATTGCGCGCGCCCAGGTACTGGCCCGCCAGCGCGCCCGCCGCGGTGCCCATGGCGAAGCCGGGCAGGAAACTGAACGACTCCCACTGCACCGTGATCATGTGCGCGCCCACCAGTCCGCTGCGTGGCTGTGCGCCCTCGGCGCCGCGCGCCACCACGCCGATGAACGCCATCAGCACCAGGCTGCTGCCCCACATGGCCAGGCCTTCGAGAAAGTTTGGCACGCCCACGCGCGTGATGCGCCAGCTCATGGCGCGGGTCGGTCGCAGGTCGCTCCACTCCAGACGCAGGTCCTTCACGCCGCGAAGCATCACCACGAAGGTGATGATGCCGCCCACGATGTAGCTGAGCGAGGTGCCCGCCGCGATGCCCCACACGCCCCAGGTGAGCGGATCGTGCGGCAGCGGGTTGTGCAGCGTGAGGCCCTTCATCTTCAGGTCCACGCCGCTGAGCAGCCAGGTGGAGAAGAGGTTGATCACGTTCACGCCGATCGAGATCCAGCTGGGCTTGGCCGTTTCGCCGGCGCCATGCAGGCACATGCTGCCGATGTTCATCAGGCCGCAGAAGGGCATGCTCCAGGCGAGCGTGGTGACATAGATGGTGCAGTAGCGCTCGGCGTCTGGCGAAAGTCCGGCGATCCACGCCAACGGATGCGCCAGCGCGGCCATGAACAGGCCCACCACCACGCCCCACAGCATGCCAAGCGTCACGCTCTGGCCAAGCGCCGCGTGCGCGTCGCCGCGCACGCCCGAGCCCATCGCGCGCGCGATGATCACCTGTCCACCAACCCCAAGGCCCGCGAAGGCGATGCCGGTGAACCAGCCCACGTAGGTGCCGATGCCGATGCCATCAAGCGCCGGCACCACGATCTCGTTGGGCAGGTTGCCCGCCACGATCTTGTCCACCAGTCCCACGCACGCGATCAT
>RFQW01000387.1 GCA_009924765.1 Planctomycetota bacterium
AGCGCACCACCATCGAGGTGCTTCCCGATCACGAGTTCTTCGGCGTGCGAATCACCGGCATGCCGGGCATCCACACCATGGCTGCATCCACCGGCCCCGTGATCGCCATGGAGGTTCCGCGCACCGGCAATCCGCGCAAGCATCTGGGCACCTTCGACTGGCTGGAGGTGCTTCGCCACGAGTACACGCACACCGTCACGCTGAGCCAGACCGGCAACCGCATTCCGCACTGGCTCACCGAGGCGCTGGCCGTGAGCATGGAGACCAAGCCGCGATCGCTGCAGACCTGCGAACTGCTCGCGCGCTCGCTGGCCACCGGCAAGCTGTTCACGCTGGATCGCATCAAGTGGGCCTTCGTGCGACCCGAGACGCCGCAGGATCGGCCGTTGGGCTACGCGCAGGGCCGATGGATGGTGCAGTTCATCGAGGAGACCTGGGGCAAGCAGGTGATCGCGCCGCTGCTCGAGCGCTATCGCCTTGGCGACGACGAGGATGCGGCCATGCAGGCTGTGCTGCACATCGGCGCCGACGCGTTCTTCGAGCGCTTTCTGGAGTGGGCCAAGGTTCAGGTGAAGTCGTGGGGCATGGATCCCGAGCCGTCGCTTGACGCGCTGACGGATCAGGCCCGCGAGGCCGATGCGGATCTGCGCGAGAAGGCCGGCGAGGCGCGCCTGGATCGCGTGGAGGGTGTGGCTCGCACCATCGCCGGTCGGGCCGGTGCGCCCGCGCGCGCTGGCGAGCCGCCGTTCGATGCCAAGCGATGGCCCGCACCCAAGCTGCCGCAGGTGAAGGTGACGGATGCGTTGCTTGATGGATGGCTTTCCGAGCACCCGGAGCACCCCGACCTGCTGGAGATGAAGCTTCGCCGCCGCCTTGCCGAGCAGCCCGAGGTGAACGAGACCACGCGCGAACTGCTGAAGGCCTACGCCGTCGCGCGACCGGTGGATCCCTATCCCGATCGTGTGCTTGCCGCTGCCGCGCGCGCATCCGGCAAGCCCGAGGATGGACTGGCGAACCTTCGACGCCTGGATCTGCTGGAAGAGAGCGACCCTTCGTATGCGCTGGAGCTGGCGCGATTGCTCCGCGCCGCCGGCGACACCGCTGGTGCCAGCGCCTCGGTGGAGAAGGCCGTGCGCATCGATGGCTACGACCCCGCCGCGCGCGAACTGGCCGCCGCCATCGCCATCGAGGCCGGCCGCATGGATGTGGCGCTGCGACATCTGCACGCGCTGCAGCGGCTCGAGCCCGACCAGCCGCGACACGCCGAGCGCGTGAAGCGCCTGGAGCAGCGCATGCAGAAGTCGGCGCCACCATCGCCCGCGAACGGCTGATCGGATTCCGCTACCGTAGTGGCATGCATCCGAAGCTTCGCATGTCCCAGCCCACATGGTTTGCAGAGTGGCCGCTGTTCATGGGTGCCATCTCGGCGTGTCTGGTGCTTGCGCACATCGATCCCGCAGGGCCGCTGTGGACGGGCTGGCTGCTGTTCAGCATCGTGGCATGTGCGGCGCGCGCGATGGCGCACGCCGACCTGCTGGCCGAGCGCTTCGGTGAACCGGCGGGAACCATCATCCTCACGGTGGCGGCCATCATCATCGAAGTGGCGGCGGTGTGCGCCATCATGCTCGGCTCGAGCGGCAATCCGGCGGTGGCGCGCGACAGCATGTTCGCCGTGATCATGCTGATCATGAACGGTCTGGTGGGAGGCTGCATCCTGATCGGCACCTGGCGCCGGAACGAGGTGACGTTCAACGCCGATTCGGCGCTGTCCTACCTGCCCATGCTGATCACGCTGGCAACCATCACGCTTGTGCTGCCACGCTTCTCGAGCAGCGAAGAGGGCGGATGGATGAGCAACGGCATGGAGGTTTTTGTGGGCGGCGGATCGCTGGTGCTGTACGGAAGTTTCCTGTGGCTGCAGAGTTCGCGATACAAGGGCTACTTCGCGGTGGGGCACCCGGAGGCGGCGGTGCCGGCGGAGCATGTGGGACACATCTCGGTGCCCAAGGCCATCACGCTGATGTTGGTGTCGCTGCTGATCGTGGTGGTCTGCGCCGAAGGCATGGCGGGTCGGGTCGGACGGTTGCTGAACACGCTGCATCTGCCGCCGGAGTTCGGCGGCGTGTTCATCGCGATCATGGTGCTGACGCCGGAAGGCTTCGCCGCGTTGCTGGCCAGTGCGCGCGGCGACATGCAGCGAAGCATCAACGTGCTGCTGGGCAGCGCGGTGGCGACCATCGGCCTGAC
>RFQW01000388.1 GCA_009924765.1 Planctomycetota bacterium
TCATGTCCGGCGAGTCGAAGACCAGTTCCGGGCAGAAGGATCCGGTGCAGAACGCATGGATCAGCACGGTGGGCCCGCCGCCGGTGGTGGGCACGCTCGTCAGCAGCGAGCAGCTGGTGCAGACGGCGTCGCAGGGGCAGGCTGGCAACAGTCCCACCAACCCGCAGTCGGTGCAGCAGCAGGCTGCGGCCGAAACGAACGCCGTGAGTCAGGCCGAATCGGTCATTCCGCCGCTCCTGACCTCTCAGGATGCCGCCGCGGAAGAGGTTCGCGTCGCGGCGTCGGATCTCGCGAGCGATGGCGACGCGCTGGTCCGTGCATCGGGCGTGGTGCTTGCGGCGGCGAACGAGCGCAATGCGCGCATCCGCGATGTGACGGACGGGCGCGATGCGCTTGTCGGCGCGTGGACGGGCGGAGCGGCGTCCGCGTCGTCGCGGCTGAACGGGTTCGCCAGCGGTGCGAGCACCGACGCGCAGCAGATCGGCTCGCTCCGATCGGATCTTGGCGCTGCCCTTGCGCAGGATCGCGGAGCGAATGGGCAGGTCACCACGCTGCTGGACCAGATGGGTGCGCTTGATGATCGATGGAATGATGGCCAGACGGGTCTCGCGCGTCAGGCCGAAAGCGTGGCGCTTGCCATCAAGGGCGTGAACGACGCGGTGCAGGGGGCGTTCGGTCGGGCAGTGTCCGCGGACAGCGCGTACGGCGCCGCACGGGACACCGCAAGCTCGGCGGAGCCTCGACTCGACGCGGCCGCCGTTGCGCTGGTGGCACTGCGGAGCGAGGTGCGCGACTACAAGGCCCAGATCGAGCAACTGGTCGGCACGGGCAAGTACGGCGCTGCGGCCGTCGAGCAGCTCCGGCAGTCCGTCGACACGCTCGAGCGTGCGGAGACGCGCGTGCGCGACGCGCTGTCTGCCGTCACGTCGGGCAAGCGCAGCCTCGCGGACGCTCGCACGGTGGGCAGCCTCTCGTCGATGACGACGGCCCTTTCGGCTCGAGATCAGGCTGCGACGATCGCCGATGCCGCATCGGCGCTGCGCCAGGCCATTTCGGACAATGCGAAGGAGATCGAGCGGGTCCGGTTCGACGGGTACTTCGCCGCGGCATCGAATGCCGTGACCACGTTCCAGGAAGTGGGCGACGAGGCCGTGACCGCGGGCGCGCTGGCGGACAGCCTGTCGAGGGACATCCGCGATCGCGGCGACACGGGACCGTCGAACGGGCGCCTGAAACAGGTCCGCAACCTGACCACGTCGCTCGAGAACTTCTGGCAGTCCGGCGGCGAGCAATCGCGAAAGGACCAGATGACGTCGCTGCTGGCGGTGAGCGCTTCCGAGCGGACGGACATTCAGGCCTCGCTCGCGCTTCTCACCGACACGATCGCCGGCGGAACGACCTCGGATCCGGCGCGATTCATTCTGGATTCCGACATGCTTCCACTCGGCGAGAAGTGGCGCACGGATGGCGAGCCGCTGACCACCGTGAAGTCGATCGACGACGGTGTCCAGAAAGGCAACGGCGATGTGCAGGCCGCAGCGGATGACGCCAAGGGTGCCTATCACCAGGCCGTGACCGCAGCGCTTGCGGCCAGTGAGACCGCGGGCAGCGCCTCGGCGCGGCTGCAGCAGCTGAAGACCGACGTGAGGCGATATCAGGATGAGCACACGCGTCTGGTGCAGGCCGGTCGTGGTGGCACCGGCGCGGCGGAGCGTCTGCTTCAAATTGCGGCTGAACTCGAGGCCAAGGGTGACATCGTGACGCGCGGCATTCGCGCCGGCGATGAAGCTGCCGCCGCCGTGCGCAACGCGCGATCCGCTGGCGAGGCACAGTTCTTCGCAGCCGTGCAGCAGGCGGCGGATCGTTCGGCCGCGATCGCGCTGGATTCCGCCAACAAGCGCATGGGCATCGAGGCGAACGCGGCGGTGATCCGCGACTCGGCCGCCGAAGGCCAGCGGCGCTACGACGCCGCCTACCCCGGAAAGTGAATCGACTCGCGCACTGATTCGACGGCTCGGACGCAGTGCAGTAGAACTGTGCCATGCGGCGCTTTCAGCGGACAGCCTTCGCGGTCGGTGCGGTGGTCACGGCCATCGTGCTCATGGCGGACCTCCTCACGGGATTCCGCTGGCTCGAGGACTGGACCGTGGATCTGCGTCTGCTGCACGCGCGCACCGTGGAGGAGCCGCCGGGCGATCAGGTGCGTTTGGTGGCCATCGACGACGCCAGTCTGGACACCATCGGTCG
>RFQW01000389.1 GCA_009924765.1 Planctomycetota bacterium
CGCGCCATGACCGCCGCGGACAAGGACGCCTTCACCGTTCGTCAGGTGCGCATCAACGGCGGACAGGCCGAGGTGGACATCGTGTATCCGTCGCCCGAAGGCGTGTACCAGATCCTGACCGTGCATCTGGAGGGCGCCTTTGGCGCCGACTACCGACCCATGTTCGTGCAGCGCTGGCTGATTCCGGCCAAGGCGCAGGCGTTCAATCCGCCCGTTGGTGGACCATTCGCGCCCACGCCGACCGAGTCGCGTCCGACCGAGATCGAGGATCCGGTGGCAGGCGCGGCGCCGGCGGCTGACGCGGCCAAGCACTGACTCCGCTGCAGGCGCAACCCATGCGCGTTGCGCACAGTCTGCTTGCGGCCGCTTCCGACATCAAGTTGCATCACAGCGTGTTCGCGCTGCCATTTGCGCTGCTTGGCGCTTGCCTGGCTGCGGTGACGTCGGATGGCGTGCCGTGGGGCAGCATCGCGTTGCAGCTGGCGCTGGTCGTGGCGTGCATGGTGGCGGCGCGCACCGCGGCGATGCTGGCCAATCGCATCGTGGATGCGGGCCTTGATGCGCGCAATGCTCGCACGGCAGGACGCGCGATTCCATCCGGGCGGCTGTCGCGGCGCGCGGCGGTGGGCATGCTCGTTGCGAGCGTGGTGGCATTCCAGCTGGGCACGCTGGGGTTCATCTTCGCGTTCAGCAATCCGTGGCCGATGCTGCTGTCGCTGCCCGTGCTGCTGTGGCTGGTGGTGTATCCGTACACGAAGCGATTCACGTGGCTCTGTCACGCGTGGCTTGGCGCCAGCCTGGCCATGAGCGTGCCTGCCGCGGCCCTGGCGATCCGCCCCGAGGCCGTGATGCTGCCCGCCGTGTGGTGGTTGGCGGGCATGGTGCTGCTGTGGGTGACGGGCTTCGACGTGATCTACGCGCTGCAGGATGTGGAGACCGATCGCCGCGAGGGACTGTTCAGCATGCCGGCCCGTCTGGGTGTTCCGGCGGCACTGTGGAGCAGCCGTGCGATGCACCTGCTGGCGCTGGTGTGCCTGTGGAAGGCCTACTTCGCCGAGCCGCGGCTCGGCCTGCTGTTCCCGTTCGCCATCGTGCTCACCACGGTTCTGCTGCTGGTGGAGCACGCCACGGTGCAACGCTGGGGCACCACGCGCATGGCGCTCACGTTCTTCACCCTGAACGGCTGTGTGAGTGTCCTGTTGGGGACGGCGGGCGTTGTCGGGCTGTCGGGCGTGATGGGTTAGCCTTCGGGCATGGCCCTGTCGCTCGATGTTCGCAGGAAGGTGCCGGCGGCGCTCCGGACGCTGCTCGAACGCGAGTTCGACCAGTCGCTGCGTCGACTGGATCAGGCAGCCGGCGACAAGCCTGCGGACCGGGTGGAGGGCGTGCATGAATATCGGCGTTCGGTGAAGCGGCTGCGTGCCGCGCTGCAGCTGGCATCGGGTGTGGTGCCGGCGGCGGAGCTGCATCGCATCGACCGCGCATTGAGCGATGCGGCGCGGCGACTGGGCACGCTGCGTGATGCGCACGCGCGTCGCATCGCTGCCGAGCGCGTGGCGATGCTGCTGCCCAAGGTGTGGCGCGCGCTTGCCATGGATGCGTGGCGATCCAGCGGTGGCATGGTTGCCGAGGCTGCGGCGGATCTGTCGCAGGCTTCCGTGCAGTCGCTGCTGCAGGCGAGCCGGGCGGACATGCAGGCGATTCGCGTGCGCGTGCAGGCGCTGAAACTGGACGCCATGCGCGCACAGACCGTGGCGGATGCGGTGGCGGACGCGTGGCGCAGGGCGCGCACGCGATTCAACGCATCATGGGAAGACCGCGACGAGGCATGGCTGCACGGCGCACGCAAGCGGGGGCAGCGTGCCGCGAACCTGCTGGTGCTGGTCGGCGGATGGGGTGGTCGCTGGAGCGCGGCCACCGAGCGACGCCTTCGACGCGCGTCGGGCCTGCTTGGCGAGGCGCGTGATTCCGAACTGATGCTGGAACGCATGCCGGCGGTGGCACCGGATGCGCCGCTGCACGAGGTGGTGCGGCGATTGCGCGAGGTGGCAATGAAGCGGCGAAAGGCCGCGTTGCGCGAATCCCAGCGTGAAGGACGCGCGGCACTTCGATTGGGCCGCGGCGCATGCCACAAGCGCCTGATGTCCGCCATCGATCGGGCGCCCTGAACGGGCCTGCGTGCTACCTTCGCCTTCCCCCAAGGAGCACGCATGAGCAACCAAGCCAAGCCCAACGCCGCACC
>RFQW01000390.1 GCA_009924765.1 Planctomycetota bacterium
TTCGTGATCGACATGGCGTCGCTGAAGGCGTAAAGGCCACCACGGCGATCACGAGCCATCGCCGGCCACGGGGACAAAAAGACAGGTGGGAGTCGGGCACGCGGCCCGACCCCCACCGAAAGTCACGCATGCATCACGAAGGGCTTACCGGCCCATCTTGCTGGCGCGCTTGCCGGACATCCACAGGTTCATGTCACGCGTATCGACCACGCCGTCGCGGTTGATGTCGGCGGCAGAGGCGTCCCCACCGGCGATGGCGCTGAGCTCCTTGACCGAGATGCGGGTGACAGCCTGGGCAAGCATCGTCGGCGGGAGACCGCACCCGTTGTCGCCGGTGGCGAGGAACGAGTCGAGGACGTAGTTGCCGTCGAAGTCAGTGACCTGGCCGTTGCCGTTGAAATCGCACTGGTAGCCAGTGGTGGCGCAGTCGGTGTTCACCGCAGCGGACTGGCCGATGCGGATGACCACGATGCCCCAGTCGATGACGTTGATGAGGTTGTCATCGTTCAGGTCACCGTTGACCAGCGCATCAGCGCCGGCGGCGGTGAGGCGGTAGTTGGTGCCGGCGATCACCACGTCGGTCTGCGAGACCAGCGTGTGCAGGTCGTCATCGACGGTGGCGCAGTTGTAGGTGTTGACCGGGATCTGCGCCGTGGCGATGCCACGTCCATACTGGAACGTGACGACCTGGGTGAAGTTGTAGTCACCCACGCGGACGCTGATGCAGCGCGTCATCGAGGCAGCGTAGGTGTTGCTGGGGCCCTTGTACTGCACGTCCATCTCGAGGAGGTGGTAGCTCTGCACGGTGACCGTGGTGGTCGCCGTGGAGGTCAGGCCGCAACGGTTGACCGCGCTCCAGGTGACCGTGGTGGTGCCGCAGCGCCACGGGGCGTTGAGCTGCGTGGCGCCGTCGCTGCGGGTCCACGACTGCGTCACCGGGCCGCACGTGTCGGTCGCGGTGGGAGGCGTCAGGACGCGCACTGCCTGGCAGCCCGCGCCGGCATCAGCCGGGACATCGAGGTTGGCAGGCACGCCGCTGAAGACCGGCGGGGTGCTGTCGACGCTCATCGGAGCGGGGTTGGACGTCGGCAGGGTGCCGCCGACGCCGTTGCCGTTGGTCAGGAGAAGCGGAGTGCTCGAGAGGTCGAACGAGACCTGGATGTCGTCGTTGCAGTCCTCGGTGAGGGTGCGGAACTTCAGGGTTGCGATGCGCGAGTCGGCAGCAGTGCCGACGCCGCCGGCAGCCACGGACGAGACCCAGAAGACGTTGCCGGCAGCCTGGTTCGGCACCGACAGCGGAACGGACACGAACGGCGCAGCGCCGGGCATCACGGAGACGAACTGGAGCACGTTCTTGTCGAAGTTGACCTTGAACTGGCCAGCCACGACGGTCATCTGCGGGTTGTCGACGAAGATGTCGAACATGACTTCCTGGCCAACCTGCACGCAGTTGCCGGCATCGCCGGGGCCGCGCATGCGAATGCCCGGCAGGATCTGCTGCTGGGAGAAGGCCATGGTGTCTTCAGCCACCGCGGACATTGAAACACACGCGGCTGCAATGCAGCCAACCAACTTGAAAGCTCTCATCTCGAGGATCTCCTGGATCGATAGACCGACAAACCCGTTCAGAACGCTTCGGCCCGGAACTCTTGGCCACCGGAGGGGAACACGCGTTCACCCCAGAAACGCCCAGTGGCACCATAGTGTTGCGGAAAGTGGGCCTGTCAAGGATCAAGGATTCCATGAAACGGATGAAAATGGGTGATTTGCGGCGCCGCAGATGCCCGTACGAGCGGTACTTACACGGACATCCGGGAAATCGGCGTGGAATGGACCCCGTGGATTTGGCGAAATGTCTTGGAATCATGCATCGAATGCTTGCATGCCATCCAACTGGTGCTACCTTCACGCCCGACGGCATTCTGGGAGGTATCAGATGCGCTGTTGCCGGGATAGCTCCATGAGCTCGTCCGGGCGAGGTGAAAGGTTCGAAAAGGGCGCAACATCTAGCCAATAACTAGACGGACTAGGCGCTGTACGCATACTTAAGCAGAGGGAAAAGGGACATGCTTTACAACACGAGTTGCTTTACTGTCGCATTTGCTGGCCTGTTCGGAGCGACCACGATCTCCCACGCGGCGATCGTCTACAGCCAGACCGTCAACCTGGCCATTCCGGTGGCCTCCCCGGGCCTCTACCTGAACATCCAGACCGGCGCCAGCGGCACCAG
>RFQW01000040.1 GCA_009924765.1 Planctomycetota bacterium
ACTGACCCGCAGGGCGCCGATCAGGCGCCCTGCGTTCGTTTGGGTGATCGCGCAAGCAAAAGCCCCCCGGCGCAACTGAGCTGCCGCAGGGGCATCGAGGCCCGCTCGAGCCGAGCGAGCGTCGGACATCACGCGCGCGTTGATCGCGCCCTCGCCACACTGACGATTCGATACAGCGCTGGCAGCACCACCAGCGTGAGCAGCGTGCTGGAGACCAGACCGCCGATCACCACGGTGGCCAGCGGCCGCTGCACCTCGGCACCCGTGCCATGGGCCAGCGCCATGGGCACGAAACCCAGCGAGGCAACCAGCGCCGTCATCAGCACCGGACGCAGACGAACCATGCATCCACGCTGGATCGCGTCCTCCACGGACATGCCCTCGCGACGAAGCTGATTGATGAACGACACCATCACCAGGCCATTCAGCACCGCCACACCGGACAGGGCGATGAACCCCACCGCCGCCGAGATGGAGAACGGCATGTCGCGCAGCCAGAGCGCGGCGATGCCACCCGTCAATCCAAGCGGCACGGCACTGAACACCAGCAGCGCATGCGTGACGCTGCGGAACGTGGAGTACAGCAGCACGAGAATCAGCAGGAAGCAGAGCGGCACCACCAGCAGCAGGCGCTGCTTGGCGGCGACCAGATTCTCGTACTGACCGCCCCAGGCGATCCACTGCCCCGCCGGCAACTTCAGCGCGGCCACCCTGGCCTGTGCCTCGTCGACGAAGGAACCCAGATCACGGCCTCGCACGTTGCACTGGATCACGATGCGCCGCTTGCCGTTCTCGCGACTGATCTGGTTGGTGCCCTCGGCCACCACCAGGCGCGCCACGTTGCCCAGTGGCACGAAGTCGGCCTGGGTTGCGTTGGACTGCGTGCCGCGATCATGGCCGTCACCACGGGCGTCAACCGCCGCACTCGCGGCCCCGGGCAGCGGAATGGGCAAGCGCTCGATGGCATCCGGGTGTGCACGCAGCGCTTCGGGCAGCCGAACCACGATGTCGAAGCGCCGATCGCCCTCGAACACCTGCCCCGCCTCGCGGCCACCCATGGCCACCGCCACCACTTCCTGCACATCATGCACCGACAGGCCGTATCGAGCGATCGCGGCGCGATCGATCTCGACGGTCATCACGGGAAGTCCCTCGGTCTGCTCGGCCTTCGCATCGGCGGCACCCGGAATGGATTGCAGCACCGCCAGCACCTGCTGCGCCGTGCGCTCCATGGAGGCGAAGTCATCGCCGTACACCTTCACCGCCACATCCCCGCGCACGCCCGAGATGAGCTCGTTGAAGCGCATCTGGATCGGCTGCGTGAACTCGTAGTTGTTGCCCGGCACCGACGCCACGGCGAGCTGGATCAGCTGGATCAACTTGCCCTTGTGGCCCTCGATCCGCATCTCGGGCGCCTCGTCCTCGTGGGCATGCGCGGCATGCGAGTCGCCATGATTCCCCTTGGCCTGCAGTGCCTGGATGAGCGTGTCCATTTCGGCTTCGCTGCGCCACGACGACTGCGGCTTGAAGATGATGAAGGTGTCGGACACGTTCGGCGGCATCGGATCGGTGGCCATCTCGGCCGTGCCGGTCTTGGAGTACACGAAGGCCACTTCCGGAATGCCGGACACCGCGCGCTCCACATCGAACTGCATGGCCTGCGACTGGGTGATGCCTGTGGAGGCCACCCGTATCGCGTTCATAGCCAGATCCTTCTCGTCGAGCGTTGGCACGAACTCCTGCCCGAGGCGCGTGAACAGGGCCAGCGAACCGAGGAACGCGACCACCGCGGCGACCACGACGGCGTAGCGGCGCCTGACCGCCCAGCGGACCACTGGCTCGTAGACCCGCTTGGCCCAGCGGATCAGGAACATGTCCTTCTCCGTGACTTTGCCGGTGATGCACAGGGCGACCATCGCGGGAATGAAGGTCAGCGAAAGAATGAACGCCGCGATGAGCGCGAGGATGACCGTGATGGCCATCGGGTGGAACATCTTGCCCTCGACGCCCGAGAGGGCGAGGATGGGGAAGTAGACCGTGATGATGATCGCCTCGCCGAAGGCCGTGGCCTTGCGGACTTCCTTGCTTGCGTCAAGGACGACGTGCAGACGTTCCTGCAAGGTGAGCAACCTGCCCTTGTGATGCTGCTCCTCAGCCAAGCGCCGCAGACAGTTCTCGACGATGATGACCGCGCCGTCCACGATCAGGCCGAAGTCGATCGCGCCGAGCGACATCAGGTTGCCGCTCACGCGCGCCTGAACCATGCCCGTGGCGGTCATGAGCATCGACAAGGGAATCGCCAACCCGCAGATGATCGCTGCCCGCCAGTTCCCCAGCAGCAGCAGCAGCACCACGATCACCAGGATCGCGCCCTCGAGCAGATTGCGCTGCACCGTGGCGATGGTCGCGTCGACCAGCTTGGTGCGATTGAGCACCGTCTTCGCGCGCACATCGGGCGGCAGCGATCGCTGCACCTGCGCCATCTTGGCGTCCACATCGGCTGCCACCGTTCGGCTGTTGGCCCCCAGCAGCATGATGGCCGTCGACACCACCACCTCCTCGCCGTTCTCGCTGGCCGAGCCCGTGCGCAGCTCGCGACCGATGCCCACGCGCGTGCCATCCGCCAGCACATCGGCCACCCGGATGGGCACGCCGCCGCGGGTGACGATGGCGATCTCCTCCACCTGTTCGGGTCGCTCGATCCGTCCCGCCGCACGCACCAGGTAGCTCTCACCCTTGTGCTCCACGTATCCGGCACCGGTGGAGATGTTGTTGCGCTCGATGGCGTCGATGACGTCGGTGAATGTCAGGCCGAATGCCACCAGCTTCATGGGATCCGGCTGCACGTGGTACTGCTTCACGTAGCCACCGATCGCCTCCACGCCGGCGACATTGCGCACGCCCTTCAGCTGCGGACGGATGATCCAGTCCTGCACTTCGCGAAGGAACGACGCGCGCTCGAGGTCGGTGGACAGCGTGCGGCCTTCGGGCGTTCGATACGAGCCATCCGCCTGCCAACCAGGCATGCCGGGCGTGATCGCGGCGCCTTCGCCACGCGGATGCTCGAACTCCACCGTGTACATGTAGATCTCGCCCAGACCGGTGGCGATCGGTCCCATGACCGGCTCCACGCCGGGCGGCAGCGCGTCCTTCGCCTCGCCCAGCCGCTCGTTCACCTGCTGGCGCGCGAAGTAGATGTTCACGTCGTCGTCGAACACCGCGGTCACCTGCGCGAATCCGTTGCGCGACATCGATCGCGTGGACTGCAATCCGGGAATGCCCGCGAGGGCGTTCTCGATGGTGTAGGTCACCTGCTTCTCCACCTCGATGGGCGACAGGCTGGGGGCGACCGCGTTGATCTGCACCTGGTTGTTGGTGATGTCCGGCACCGCGTCGATGGGCAGCCGACTGAGCGACCACATGCCGACAACGGCCACCAGCATGGTGACCAGCACCACGAGCCAGCGCTGCTTCACGGAGAAACGGAGAATGGATTCGAGCATCGGGGTTCCTCTGGTGTGGGATCAGTGCTCGTGCGCGGCGCCGGCCTTGCCAAGCTCCGCCTTCAGGATGAAGCTGCCGGCCACCACCACTTCCTCATCGGGCGCAAGACCCTCGAGAATGGGCACCACGCCACCAATGGTCTTGCCAACCCGCACCGGTCGCGCGGCGAAGGTGTTCGGCTCGTCCTTCACGGGAACGAACACCGCCGGGCCGCCCTCCACGGTCTGCACCGCCTCGTCGGGCACGGCAACGACCTGCGCACCTCCGTTGACCGGCACCAGCATCTCGGCCTGCACGAACATGCCGGGCTTGAGTGCCGACCCGCCCTTGGGAATCTCGATGCGCACCGAGGCCGTGCGCGTGGATGGATCGATGGACGAGGCCACCAGCACAACGGTGCCTTCCATTCGATCGGCACCCGCTGTGCCGAGCGTGATCCATGCCCTGGTGCCCGGCACCACGCGCGGCAGGCTGGCTTCGCTCACATCGGCCAGCACCCACGGCGATCGCGTGTCCGCAAGCACCAGCAGCGATTCGCGATCGGGCCCCACCAGTTCACCAAGCGTGATCTCTCGCTGCACCACCGTGGCGTCGATGGGTGCCTTGATGGCGAACCTGCCGGAAATCTCGCCGGACGTGAGCAACGCATCCACCTGCTCCTTCGACATGCCCATCAGTTGCAGGCGATTCTGTGCCGCCGTCGCCGCCGCCTCGGCCGCGCGCTGGGCCGCCATCGCACCGCGATACTCCGCCTCGCGACGCTGCACTTCGCCAAGCGCGATGCCCTGCGAGCGCTCGTGCAGTCCCTTGGCGCGTTCCCACGCCGCCTTGGCCAGCTCGGCTGCAGGTGCTGCCGCCAGCACCGCCGCGCGTCGCTGCAACAGATCGGCCTGCGCCTCGCCCAGTTCCGGACTCTCGATGACGAGCAGCTCCTGACCGGCGGTCACGCCGTCACCCAGGCGAACCTTCATCTGCACCACGCGACCACGCAGCGGGGAACCGACATGCGCCATGGTCTCGGCGTTGTAGGCCACGCGCGCCGGCGCGAGCACCGAATCCTGCAGCGCGGTCTGGGCCGCGCGCCCCGTGCGCACGCCGTATCGCGCCACCGCTTCCGGCGTCAGGTGCACCTCGTCCACATGGGCGTGTTCGCCTTCGGCCGCCGGGGCATGATCGTGCTCGGGGGATGGCGCGTGATCGTGGGCATGCGCGCCTTCGGCGGCATGATCGTGCCCGTGCGGTTCATCCTGCGCGGGACCGCCGCAGCCGGACAGGGCCAACGCGATGGATGCGATGCACGCCGCGAACGGTATGTGGCGCGCGGACAGCGAGAACGGCTTCTTGCGTGGTGACATGTTCATGGCTGGACCTTCTCGAGCGTGGAGAGCTGGGCGTTGTCTGAGGGCATGCCTGGCGCCGCGGTGACCGCGCCTGCGAGCGAGCGTTCGGCCGCGGCGCCGCCCACGGCCCGCTGCAGTCGCACGCGCGCGTTGCTGGCCTGCAGCTCCACCGCGATCACCTGCGCCTGCGCAAGCTGCAGGTCGTGCTCGGCGAGGAACAGCGTGGTGACATCCGACTCGCCCACGCGGTATGCGGCATCGGCGATCGAACGGCGGCGCTCCTGCAGTGGAAGCAACTGCTCGCGGATGCGGCGCTGGTTGGCGGCGCTCGCAAGCAGCGTCTGATACGCCGTTCGCACCTCCTCGATCACCTGACGCCTGGTGTTCAACAGATCGTGACGCGCTTCCTGCACCTCGGCCGTCACGCGCGCGCGACGGGCCTGGCCCATGTCGAAGATGGGCACGGGCGTGGCGATGGATGGTCCAATGGCGGATCCATCCTGCTTCTGGAAATCCACGCCTGCACTCGCCGGCTCCCACGGATTTGGAAGCGGTAGCAGCGCGTCATCCTCATCCCAAGGCAGCAGATGGGCCAGCGCCTTGTCATCACCCAGCGCCGCCAGTTTCCATGCGATCGCCTGGATCTCGGGTCGCCTGGCCAACGCCACATTCACCCAGGCGCTTTCGGGCTGCGGATCGGCGGCAGGCGGCGTCCAGGGATCCAGTCGCCAGTCGGCGGCGGACGAGGGTTCACCGATCGCACGCGCAAGCCGAATGCGTGCCTCGCGCTCGGCCAGCACGGCGGTGTCGATGTCCACCTGCAGGCTGACGCGTTGCGCACCAAGCGTTGCCACATCGCCCGCGCCGGCTTCGCCGACGGACAGCCGATCATCGGCGATGGCCGCCATGCGTTCCACCACCTGCATGCGCGCGCGCAGGGCGGGCACCAGCGCGGATGCCGACTGCGCCGCGGCGTATCGCTGCTGCACCTCGGCCGCGACATCCAGCGCCACCGTGACGGCGTCGGCGGCCGCGGCTCGCAGACGGTTGTCCGCGGCGCTGGCGCGGCGCGGGATCTGCAGGGCCTGCATGAAGTCCTGCACAAACGACGCCTCCACCTGCGGTGACCCCGCACCCCATCGCACCACCACGAACATCACCGGGTTGGGCAGCAGGCGTGCCTGATCGGCATCGGCAACCGCGATGCGAACACGGGCCAATGCCGCCTGAAGCGTTGGATCGGTCAGCACGGAGCGCTGCATGGCCGTGGCAAGCGTGAGTTGCCCAGCCTCCGCAGGCTCATCCAGCGGTGCGCCATCGGCGCCCAGCTTGCGGAACTGCACGGCATCGGGAAGGCCGATGGCGTCGCCCATCGCTGCGGCGGCCTCGGTGTCGACGCGTGGGGCGGGTTGGCAACCGATCGGCGCAGCCAGCAGCACAAGCGCCGCCGCGAACGGCAGGCCTGCGTCAAGGAAGTGCGCTGCGCGGCATTCGCCGGGCGCAGCGTGCAATCGCGATGTGTTCATGGAGTGATGCCTCGTTGTAGGCGGATGTGGCACAAGCACCGTGTCAAGCGGACACGACGATCAATGGCCGGGTGCGCGCGGTGCAACACCACACGCCCGGCGCCACGCGCGTCACACCACGAGAATCACGTACTGGATCAGGCCCAGAGGATCCGGTGGGCGCTGCACCTCGGATCGCCGCCACGCATGCACCGGGCGATCACTGGCAGTCGTGCATGGCACGCAAGCCTGTTCAGGCTGCTGCACGAACTGCGTCAGCGCAGCGACATCGAAGGCGGCCCCGCGGTCCGCACGGATGGCCATCTGCACCACCGCGACATCGATGCACGCGTCGCCTTCATGCTCGCTGACACTCGCACCGCCGTCATGGGCGTCACCAGTGGCCGGCATGGCGGCATGACATCCATCCACGCCGATGCAGGCAACCTCCAGATGCACGCGGCCCGTTCCCGAGTCGCGGCACCAGACCGCCGACGGGCCCAGCAACGCCTGACCCACGGTGAATGCCCACAGGCAGATCAGGGAGAGCAGTCGCTGGATGGATCGGCGGTCCGTCACGGCATCAGACTATAGCGGTACCGCCCCCGTGCGTTCCCCCGTCGCGGCGGATGGGCGTGCATGATCTTGGCAGCGCCATGCGTCCGCGCCATTCCGCGTGAAGCCTGACTTGAAGAAAGTGTGCAGGACATCGCCTTCAACGCAATGTGGCAGGTGACAAGCGGTCGAACAACGCCTATGAATGCTTCCCATGAGAAACCACGTGATTGCAGGTGGCAGTTCCGGCATCGGAAAGGCCCTCACCGAACAGTTGCTTGCCGCGGGTGACCGCGTGCATGTGCTTGCACGCTCCAGCCGTGCGCTGGAGCCGCACCGCAACCTGCACTTCATGGAGGTGGATTTCAGCGTGCCTTCGCCATCGATCCAGGGATTGCCTGACGAGATCCACGGACTTGCCTACTGCCCCGGCAGCATCCAGCTGGCGCCCTTCCACCGGATGAAGGAGGATGCCTTCCTGAGCGACTACCGGATCAACGTGCTTGGAGCGGTGCATCTGATCCAGGCCGCGCTGCCGGCGCTGAAGAAGGCGGGGCAATCCTCCGTGGTGCTGTTCAGCACGGTGGCGGTGCAGACGGGCATGCCCTTTCATGCATCGATCGCCTCGGCCAAGGGCGCCGTGGAGGGCCTCACCCGCGCGCTTGCGGCGGAGTTCGCGGCTTCGGGCATCCGCGTGAATGCCATCGCGCCATCGCTCACGCAGACACCCCTGGCGGAGCGGCTGCTGAACACGCCCGAAAAGGTAGAAGCATCCAACAAGCGCCATCCCATCGGACGCGTGGGTCAACCCGATGAGGTGGCCGCGCTGGCCGCGCTGCTGCTGAGCGAGCGAGGATCGTGGATGACGGGACAGATCCTGCACATCGATGGCGGCATGAGCCATCTGAGACTGTTCGCCTGATGAGACACTTCAGCGCCGAATCGATCGCGGAACTCGACGAGCGCTTTCGGCGCAACCTGATCAATTCGCTGCACGGGGTCCGACCCGCCCTGCTGGTGGGAACGACATCGAAGACGGGAAGGCTCAATCTCGCGGTGTTCAGTCAGGTGCTGCATGTCGGGGCGAACCCGCCCCTGGCGGGAATCCTGTTCCGCCCGGACTCCGTGGAGCGACACACGCTGACCAACATCCGCGACACCGGTGCCTTCACGCTCAACTCGGCCACCACGGCCATGGCCGAGCAGGTGCATCGAACCAGCGCGCGATACCCGCGCGACGTGTCGGAGTTCGAGGCCTGCGGTCTTACCCCCGCGTACCTGCACGCATCCGAGGCGCCCTGCGTGGCCGAAGCGCCGATCCAGATCGCGCTGCGTCTGGTGACGGAGCTGCCGATCGTCGAGAATGGAACCATTTTGGTGGTGGGTCGGATGCTGCACATGTCCATCCGCGATGACCTTGTCGGCGACGACGGCTTCGTTGCACATCACCTTGCCGACAGCCTGGCCGTCGCGGGACTGGATGCCTACTACGGTTTGCGCGATGGACAGCGGCTGTCGTATGCCAAACCCGACCAGCCCATCGAAAGCAGGCCCCTGTGATGCGGCATGCAGATCATGCGTGCGGACATCCCCGCACGCCCATCCACCCGGGGATCGATGCATGCGAGGCGTGAAGAAGGAGCATCTGCCCCAGAAGCTCTGCCAGTGCTGCGGACGACCCTTCACGTGGCGAAAGAAGTGGGAGCGCGACTGGGATCGCGTGAAGTTCTGCTCGGATCGCTGCCGAAGATCGAAGCGACAGGCGACCTGATTGGTTGGCGGCGATGCAGGCGTGTCATGATGCCGGAAGCCCGTGCGACACCGTGCTGCCTGACGAACAGCCCTGTTTCTGATAGCACCCGCAATCATGACCGCATCCGACCCCTCCTCCATGCTCACCGAACTGCTGCAACCCCTGCCCTTTGCGCGATGCGCGGCCACCGCCATGCTGGCGATCCTGTTCCTGCAGTCGGGTCTGGACAAGGTGTTCGACTTCCGCGGCAATCTGGAGTGGCTGACCGGGCACTTCGCCAAGACCCCGCTGCGCGGGTTCGTGCATCCGATGCTGCTGACCATCACGGTGCTCGAGAAGCTTGCCGGCATCCTGTGCGCGATCGGGCTGGTGCAGCTTGTCGCGCAGGGAAGCACCGGCTTCGCGCTGTGGGGCGCGCGCCTGGCCACGCTGAACATCGTGATGCTGTTCCTTGGGCAGCGCGTGGCGAAGGACTACGCCGGCGCCGCGTCGCTGGTGCCCTACTTCCTGCTGTGCGTGGGCACCGTGCTGCTGATGGCTGGGACGCCCTGAA
>RFQW01000391.1 GCA_009924765.1 Planctomycetota bacterium
GGAAGCGTCTGCGTGTTCTGCACACGCTCGAGGGTCTGCACACCGGCGCGCGTGGCGTCGGCGACCAGGTTCCATGTGCCGCCCGGCAGGCCGATGGTGGCCGCGCTTGGCTCGCCGTTGTACGCCACCAGGATCGTGCCCCACGCGTCGCCCGTCACGCCGCCATCGATGGTGAACGTGAAGGGCCCGTCGCCTGCGATGAAGGCGATGGCTCGGCGCACCTGCGCGTCGTCGGCCATGCGGAACGCCGGATGCGCACGACGGATCGCCACCAGTCCGCGCACATAGTCGTGCACATCGCGGTACTGCGCCTTGCGCGACCAGTCGAACCTGTTCACCGCGTCGCCGGCGTTGTAGCTGGTTCTCGTTGCCGCCCTTGGTGCGCGCGAAGTCGCAGCCGCCGTGGATGAACGGGATGCCCTGGCTGGTGAGCACGATGCCGAGCGCCAGCTTCTGCATGGCTCGGCGCGTGGCGTCGTCGGCGTTCGGCTGCGCCTTCAGCAACTTGTCCCACAGCGTCAGGTTGTCGTGCGCCGAGACATAATTGATGGATTCGGTGGGTTCGGTGGTGAAGTCGTCGATCGCGCCCTGCACGCCGCGCTTCAGCGCCTCACGATCGCCACCTGGGCCGGTGGCGAAGCCGGTGCCGGTGCCGTCCAGATCGCCGCGCACTGCGTTGCGCAGGTTGTCGTTGAACACGCCCATTCGCAGGCCCTTCTGCGCACCCTTCGGGAAGTGGATGGGACCGCCACCGGTCCACGGCTCGCCGTACAGCGTGATGTCGCTGCGGATCGGCAGCAGTTCCTTGCAGATGCTGCGCACGGTCTCGGGTTGCGCGGTGCCCAGCAGGTCGAAGCGGAATCCATCCACCTTGTAGTCCTGCAGCCAGTGCTTCAGGCTGTCCACGATGTACTTGCGGGCCATCGGGTGTTCATCGGCGAAGGTGTTGCCCACGCCCGTGTCGTTCAGCAGCGAGCCATCCGGCGCGGTGCGGAAGTAGTAGAAGGGCACGGTCTGATCGAAGGGCGAGTGTTCGCCCGTGCTGCTGGTGTGGTTGTAGACCACATCCATCACCACGCGGATGTCGTTGGCGTGCAGCGACGCGATGGCCTGCTTCAGTTCCCTTGCCGGCTGCAGCGGATCGACGGTGCTGGTGGCGTAGTTCGACTCTGGAACGTTGAAGAGCGCGGTCCAGTAGCCCCAGTTGTATTCCTTCGGCCCCGCGGTGAAGTCCTCGATGGGCAGCAGATGCACGGCGGTCACGCCCAGATCCTTCAGGTGCGTCAGGCCGCTCGACGGCTTGCCGCCCGCGGCATCGTGCGCGTGCACAAGGCCGAGGTAGGTGCCGCGCTGTTCGGGCGGGCACGATTCGTCGGCCACGGAGAAATCGCGCACGTGCACCTCGTACAGCACCTCGTCGGTGGGCTGTCGCAGTGTGGGCGCTGCGGTGGTGTTCCATCCCTCGGGATTCACGCGATCAAGATCGGCGACCACGGTGAATGTGCTGTCGGGCGTGGCGGCGACGCCATGGATGTCCGGCACCTCGCGCGACTGCCCGTAGCTGTTGAAGCGGTAGCGGTACCGCGTGCCGTGCAGGTCGCCATCCACCGTCGTGCTCCACAGACCCTTCGCGCCAGCCTTCAATGGAATGGTGCGCGTGGGCTTGTCGGATCGTCCCTCGTACAGCAGCAGATCCACGCCTTCGCTCACGGGACTCCATGTGGTGAACGTGGTTCTCTTTGCGGTGCAACGCGCGCCCAGCACGGCATCCAGCGGCGTGAAGCGTGCGTCGTCGAGCACATTGCGCGCGATCACGGCCTGCGGCTTCACTCCGGGCAACCGCACCTCCAGCCGCGCGATGTCGGCGGCCGCCACGGGTTGCGCCAGCGTCACGGTGTACAGCGCGCGGCCGCCGGAAGCTTCCTTCGAGGGTGCCACGCTCGCAACCTTCACCTTCGCCTTCTCCTCACCGCGACGCGCGATCTGCAGGCCCCTGAGCAGGTCATCGCCCAGCGGTTGTGTGCTCGCCAGCGTGACACGGGTGGGGGCATCCAGGAATGCGCCAGCCAGTCGCACGGACAGATCGATCGCGCCGGGGTCGGTGTGCACCGTCGCGTCGCCGCTGACCAGCCACACTTCCTGCACATTGGCATCCGTGAACGAGACGGTGCGATCCTGATCACCGTCCTTCGCCTGCCAGTCGCCCTTGCGCACGATGAA
>RFQW01000392.1 GCA_009924765.1 Planctomycetota bacterium
ATGGACCGGCGTGCACTCATCGGGGCATCAGGCTAGCCGCGGGCAAAAACACATCGGACCCGGCCGAGGCCGGGTCCGATGGAAGGTTCACTTGGTCGTCGCTGTGCTGCGGATGAGGCTGATCCGAGGATCAGAACATCATCTGGAGCTGCCAGACGAACGAGAAGTTGTTGTCTTCGGTGCCGAGGCCGACGCCGCCGTTGTAACCACGGAGGTTGTCGTTCGCACCGTTGCCGCCAGCAGCCTGGTTGTTCAGCGGAATGATGCCCATCATGGTCATCTTCATGCTGTTCTTGGCGAAGTACCAGTTGGCACCGGCCTGCAGGAAGTTGGTGGTGTCGTTCGTCTGGGCGTAAGCCCAGGCGCCGAAGAACTCGAGGTCGTCGGTCACGAACGCGCCGCCCTGGACGTTGAAGCCCCAGTTCGAATCGTTCTCGGCATCAGCCGCGCCGGTCGCCCAGAGGAGCTGACCGATGACGTTGAAGCCACCGAACTTCGCCTGCGCGTCAGCCGTGAGGGCGAACGGGTTGTTGCTGTAGTACGCGCCGTCGTTCTGTGCACGACCGTTCTGCCAGAGCACGCCGCCGCCGACGAGGAGACCGAACTCCTCACCCTTGAAGCTGCTCTCCTTCGAGAACTGCTCCCAGGTACCGGCAACCTTGTACTCCGCGCGACCGGCGACAGCGATGCTGGCGTTGTCGGTGTTGTTCCACTGGTTCACGTACTCGGTCTCGCCAGCGGCCACGACGTTGTACCAACCACCCTGCACGCGCCACATGTCGGCCTCGTACTTGGCGAGCGCGCCGACCTGCTGGCCTGCGCCCCACTGGTACTCGAAGATCGAGTAGTCACCCATCTGGGTGGAGCCGGCGTTGAAGAGCTGGCTCTCGACCGTCCACGGCACGTTCATCTGGCCCACGGTCACCGAGAAGCCGTTGCCGAACGACTTCGTGAGGTTGGCGTAGTACAGGTTGAAGTTCGGGTTGCCGTCAGAGGAGTTGTTGTTGTCGTACGGATCGTTCTGCGCGTCGTACGCGAAGCCGACCAGGTACTTCCAGCTCGGATCAACGACGTTGCCCGAGAAGAAGGCCTGGGTGCGACGGTTTTCGAAGCCCCACTGGTTGGCATCGTTGCCGTCCGGACCAGTGCTGGTGCTCTGGTAGGTGTTGTTCCAGACGAAGCGAACCTGCTCGAGGGCGTTGATCTTCAGCGTGTAGTTGCCATCAGCGCTGGAGAGGAAGAAGCCGTTGTTGTAGCCGGCAGTCGCGCCGCCAGCCTGCTGGAAGCTGGAACGGGTGTTGGAGTCGGCCAGGACGTCCTGGACGACGCCGCGGATCTCGTCCGCGCGCTGCTCGGTCAGCCACTGCTCGCCCTGGTTGCTCTTGAGGGCCGCGATTTCGGCCTTGAGCTCATTGATCTGGGCGGTGGTGTCGTTAGTCGCCTCAACGGCTCCGAAGCTCACGCCGGTGAGCGTGAGGGTCGAGCCCGCGAGGAGCCCAACAAACTTGGTCAGACTCATATGCGTTCGCTCCTTGTATCGGGCCGGGGCTCTGACGTTTCACCCGCGTCCCAGTGACGAAACCCCAATCCAGTGACCCACCAACGCGGTGGACGTAATTGGGCTTCAACCGCTATCGGCCAACGATGGCTGATTGGTTGAGGACGGGATCATAGCAAGGGTCCGGCAAGCGTGTGGCCATTTCGAAAGAACCGCCTTGGGAGGCTGGAAATGGGGTTTATGGTGCTCCCGATGGGAGATTGGAAATTCGGGAAATCACTTCTAAGTCACTGCCCAAGCATTGGTTAGCGCGAAACTATCCCGTAAACATGCAGCGCGAGCGCACAGCGGCACCCCGAACGCGCTCGGCAAGAGATTTCGCCGGGGCCACGGGTGGAATCAACCGCGAAGCGGCTGCCGCTGCCCATGCAATCCTGTGTGGTGCAAACCGATGAGGTGCGAACCTGCTTCAGAAGAGCAGCTGCATCTGCGCCCGGATCACCACTTCGCCCACGCCCTGCCCGGTGCTCGTGGAGCGCCAGTTGGCGCCGGCGACCGGCTCGCCGTAGAGGCCGTTGGAGAACTGCACCGCGTCGAACGCCCAGCCCCCGTCGAGCGTGAACTTGAGCGAGTTCTTGTTGAAGTAGTAGTTGAAGCCGAGCGTCACGATGTTGAGCGTCTGGTTGCTCAGCGCGGAGTTGACGGAAGAAACCTGCTGGTCG
>RFQW01000393.1 GCA_009924765.1 Planctomycetota bacterium
GACCGTCGATCAGGTTCGCCGCATTGCAGCCACCGATCACGAACAGCGCGACCAGTGCCGTGCCAACCCAGTAGTACAGCTCCGTGTTGTGAACGCTGATCTGGCCGATCGAGAACAGGGTGTCCTGCGGCGAGCCGAACACGGACTTCAGCGCGCCCTCGGCGAGGCGAGGACCCACGTCCTCGATGGCCAGTGCCGCAGCCGCGACCAGCTGACCCGCCACCTTCAGTCGCGGATCCCACTTCCAGATGTCGTCGGCGAGTCCGGTGAACACGATGGCCACCATGCCGATCACAACGCTGAACGGCACCACCTTCAGGAAGGCCGCGTCGCCGCGGGTCACGAATATGGCTGCCATCAACGACACGATCACGCCAAGGAACACGGCCAGACCGCCGAGATACGCCACGGGATAGGCATGGAACTTCCGCTGCCGATCCGGCATGTCGATGATGCCAGCCTTCACGGCGATCTTGCGCACGAACGGCGTGGCCAGCAGGGTGACCGTGAACGCGATCAGGAACACCGGGGCGTAACTATTCAGCAGATCCAGCGGTCGGTAGAGCAGGCCAGTCGTCTCCGGATCGACGGGCGGCAGAACCGTGGTGGGTATCAGGTCAATCACGCCGCATGCTCCTTGTGCGACACGGCGTCAAGCCACGCGCCGATGTCGTCGATCGTCTGCTCGAGCGCGATGGTCGCATCGAACCCGATCAATCCGCGGATGCGCGTCAGGTCGGGCTGGCGTGCGCGAAGATCCTCGAAACCCGCGCCGAAGGCAGATTCATATGTCTGGAGCGCGATGGTCGAGCGCGAAGCCGTGCGACGGATCACCAGTTCCGCGAGTGCTCGAATGCCGATCGTCCGATCCGATCCGACGTTGAAAACGCCCCCCTGCGCGGCCTCCACCTCGAGAAGCTGCTCGATGCCGCGCACCACATCGCGGACATCGGCGAAGCAGCGTGACTGCATCCCGTCACCATGCACTTCCAGAGGCTGGTTTGCCCGGGCTGACGCGATGAAGCGCGGCAGCACCATGCCCCAACGGCCAACCTGACGCGGTCCCACCGTGTTGAACAGGCGCACCACGACGACCGGCAGACCCGCGGTTCGATGCGCGGCCAGGGCCATGAATTCATCGAGCGCTTTCGAGCAGCCATAGCTCCAGCGCGTGACGGACGTCGGGCCGTACACAACGTCATCCGATTCGTTGAGCGGTAGCCGCGTGGACTTGCCATACACCTCGCTGCTGCTGGCGATGATGGTTCGGGCTCCGGTTCGTTGCGCCATGCGGATGGCGGCCGATGTCTCGAGCACATTCACCTCGAGCGAATCCAGCGGTCGCTGCATCACGCGACGCACACCAACCGCCGCAGCGAGGTGATACACCCGATCGAAGGCGTCCAGATCGGAACGCCGCTCCGCTTCCGAAACCGTGGCATGCACGAAGCGCAGGCGTGCGCCAGCACTGCGTCGCGCATGCTCGAGATTGGCCTCGAACCCCGTCGACAGATCGTCGATCACGGTCACCACGTCGCCCCTGCGAAGCAGGGACTCCACGAGGTGGGAACCGATGAATCCGGCCCCACCAGTGACCAGAGATCGACGCGGGGTCTCATGCGTCCTGCGTCAGGTGGCCTTCGGCTTCGCCTTGCGCCTGGTCTGCTCCGGCAAGTTGTCGGTGCCGCCGAATGCCGCCGTGCGTTCGGCGTATTCCGCCATCGCCTCGGCGTTCTTTCGGAGGTAGCCGCCGGCCGTCATGTGCATGCGGTTCAGCATCACGCCAAGGAACTGGCTTCGGCTCTCGAGCAACTGGCCCGCAAGCTTCATCACCAGTCCGCGCTGGTCCTGCCACGCGCGGGCGACGATCATGGATGCCTCCACCTTGTTGGCGATGGTCAGCGCCTCGCCGGCCACCACGCTCGGCGGTCCGTCGACGATCACCAGGTCATAGTGGTCACGCGCCCAACGCAGCACCTCATCCAGACGATCGCCACTGAGTCGCTCGAACACGCGATGCTCCGGAGCGCCGGCCGGAATCATGTCGATGTTCGGCGAAACCGTGCTCACGACCGAAGCGGGATCCGCGCCAGAGAGGATCTCCCCCAGACCGGGAAGACCAAGGCTCATTCCAAGTGCCCGGCTCAGGCCCGGACGACGCATGTTGGCGCCGATGATGAGTACGCGCCGACCGACGGCAGCCTCG
>RFQW01000394.1 GCA_009924765.1 Planctomycetota bacterium
GTGCCGGGCACCGCGGTGGTGTCGGCAAAGGTGAGGGCCGTCGTTGTCGTGCCGATCGGCGTGGCGACGGTGCTGCCGATCGCACGAAGGATCTTGTAGCCCGTTGCGCCAGTGCTTGCTGCCCAGGTCACGGTGACGTTGGCGGAGCTGGTGCCGTCGGTGGCGGCGACAGAAGCGGGTGCGGTGAAGCCGCGATAGCCAGCATTCACGGTGCTTGCCACGCTGTCGCTGACACCGGTGGCACCTGAAGCCTTGACGGAGTAGTTGTAGATCGTGCCTGGCACGGCGGTGGTGTCGGCAAAGGTGAGAGCCGTGGTTGTCGTGCCGATCTGGGCGGCGACGGCGCTGCCGATAGCGCGGAAGATCTTGTAACCGGTGGCGCCGGTGCTGGCCGCCCAGGTCACGGTGACATTGGCGGCGCTGGTGCCGTCGGTTGCGGCGACGGAGAGCGGCGCGCTCAGACCGCGATAGCTGGTGATCGTGGCGCTCGCGGCGCTGTCTCCGCCCAGCGACACGGCCTTGATCGCATAGGTGTAGATGGTGCCTGGAACGGCTGAAGCATCTGCATAGGTCGTGGTGGAGCTCGTGCCCACCTGCGCCGATGCGGCACCGATGCCACGGAACACCTTGTAGCTCACTGCACCCGTGGCGCTGGTCCATGAAAGGTTCACGCCTGTTGTGCTGCTGCCGGAGGTCGAAGCCAAGCCGACCGGAGCCGCAATCTGTCGCCAGCCGGCGTTCACGGCACTGGCATCGGAGTCGCCGGTACCAGTCTGCCCGGAGGTCTTCACCGAGTAGTTGTAGAGCGTTCCGCCCACCGCGGTGGTGTCGGTGTAGGTGAGCGTCGGTGCCGTGACGGTGTCGATCTGCGTGGCGGTACCGGTGCCGATGGCTCGGAACACCTTGTAACCCGCAGCACCCGTTGCGGCTGGCCAGGTGATCGTCACGCCAGTCAGGCTGGTTCCATCCGTGGCGGCGACCGATGCGGGCGGCAGCGGCTTGCACCAACCGGTGTCGATGGCGCTCAGCGCCGTTTCACCCGCTGCGGTGACGGCGGTGATGGCGTAGTTGTACAGAGTGCCCGCGACGGCAGAATTGTCCACGCACGCGTTGGTGTTCCAGTTCGATGAGAAGGTCGGCGCAGCGCTGCCGGTCGAGCGATAGATCTTGTAGCCCATCACGCCGGGCACGGCCGTCCAGTTCAGGTTGATGCCCGTGGTGAGCGTGCCGTTGCTCGCCACCAGACCGGTGGGTGCCGCGATGTTGCGCCATCCGGGCACCACCGTGCTCGATTCGGAATCGCCCGCTGCCGACACCGCACGCACGAAGTAGTTGATCCGCACGCCGGCGTTGGCGGTGGTGTCCGTGAAGGTGTTCGTGGTCGGCGAGTTGATCAGCACGCCCTCGCGATACACCTTGTAGCCGGTCGCGCCGGGCGTGGCGTTCCAGTTCAGCGTGATGGCGGAAGTGGAGGTGCCCTGCGACACCACGAGTCCATCCGGGCGGTAGCTGCGCACGCCTTCCTGCAGCACCACATCGTCGATCCACGCCTGACTGCCGAGCATCGCGCGCACCTTGCCCGTGGTGAAGCCGCCCAGGGACAGGCGCAGTGGACGACGGTTGGGGTTGTTCGGCGTGAACTGGAACGCGTAGGGCGCGGTCTCGTCGAACGAGTTGAACGAGAAGCGCAGCGTGCCGGTGGAGGCGACATAGCTGATGTACATGTACGCGTCGACGGTCTCCGCGATGCTGATCGGATATGACGGCGTCTGGTTCAGGTACATGGTGCTGTCCCAGCCGTAGCGCTCCGTGATGGTGGTTGGTGCGCCTGCGTTGATGCCTGTCAGCGCCATCGATCGCAGGTTGCCGTACGAGGAATCCCAGAAACTGCCCAGGCTCAACGCCAGGCCATCGGGCATCACCGTGCCGATGAAGGTGTCCACGGTGGTCAGGTGCGCGAGGATGCCCACGCTCTCGGTCACCGAGGTCTCGTTCTGCTGCCAGTTGGGATAGTTCTGTCGCACGAACCTGCACTTCAGCTTCAGCTTGAAGTTGCTGGTAGTGCCGATGCCCCAGGGGCTGGAGATGGCGGCATAGTTGGTATCCGTGCTTGCCGCACTCAGCAGCGGAGCGGTGGAGAACTGGAGTTGGCCATTGTTGGGTGCCAGCGTGAGCACATTGGTGTTGGTGTTGGCA
>RFQW01000395.1 GCA_009924765.1 Planctomycetota bacterium
GTGCGTTGCCGCGAACGTGGCGCAACGATCAACGAGGCGCGCCAGGCCCGCGGTGACCAGTCGCAGCGCGTCGCGCAGCAGCATGCTGTCGGCATTGCACACCACATCCTGGCTGGTCATGCCCAGATGGATCACGCCCTTGGCGGCAGGGGCGGCCTCGCCGAAGGTGTGCACATGCGCCATCACGTCGTGACGCAACTTGGCCTCGTGACGCGCGGCGCTGTCGAAGTCGATGCGATCCAGGTTGGCGCGCATCTGGGTCAGCGCCTCGGCGGTCACGGGCAGGCCCAGTTCCTGCTGCGTCTCGGCCACGGCCAGCCAGATGCGCCGCCACAATCCGAAGCGACGCGCATCGCTCCAGGTGCGCCGCGCCGCATCGATTCGCTTGCGAATCGCGAGGCGAGTGCGCTCTGCCAGAGGTCCGTTGCAGCGGGTGCGTCGCTCACGACGCGATGGTAGCGGGGGGCGTGTGCGCCTTCTTCTCGCCAACACGCGGCTCGGTGCCGGCGATCAGTCGCTTGATGTTGGCGCGGTGCGTCACCATCACCAGCAGCGCCAGCACCGCCGTGCCCGCGATGGGCCACCACGGAGTACCGGGGTCGCCCGCCGTGGGCCACGGCAGCGTGATGGCGCACCACACCGGAATGCTGATGCCCGCCACCATGCTCGAAAGGCTCACGATGCGCGTGAACTTCATGCACACCAGCCAGGTGGCCAGCGCCATCAGCAGCGGCCAAGTGAGCACGGGCCACATGGCCACCATCGCGCCGAAGCCGGTGGCCACGCCCTTGCCGCCCTTGAAGCCGATCCACGGACTGAACACATGCCCAAGCAGCGCGGCGTAGGCGGTGGCGATCCATCCGATCATCACCGCGGGTTCGGTCTTCACCACGCTTGCGCCCAGTGCGCCGGTGAGCGCGCCCGCCGTCAGCACGGGTGCGGCGCCCTTGGCCGCATCCAGGAAGAAGCACAGGAAGCCCCACTTGCGGCCAAGCGCGCGCCCCACGTTGGTGGCGCCCACATTGCCGCTGCCCACGGTGCGCAGGTTCACGCCGTGCGCCTTGGCCAGGATCACGCCGAAGGGGATGCTGCCGGAAAGGAACCCGATGGCCACCCACAGCGGCCATCCAAGCGCGGAGACGGTCTGCATGCGAGGAATCCTAGCGATTCGTGCCGAGCAGTCGCAGGCACGCGTGCTTCACGTCGCCCACGCTGATGCGATGCATGCCGCAGAACTTCGCCACGCGGTCGGCCACGATCTCGGCGGGCAGGAAGGGTTCGGCCAGCAGCTGGATCTCGCGCGCGTTGCCGGGGCGTTCGTGCAGCGCGGCCCACCGCGGATCGGTTGGGCCGAACAGGCTGACGCAGCGCGTGCCCATGCCCGCAGCGAGGTGGCGCGGGCCCGTGTCGTTGGTGACCAGAAGGTCGGCAGTGCCGATGGCCGCCTTCAGTGACCCAAGTGCGACGCCGCGCTCGATCAGGTTGATGGCGGTGCCACCGCTGGCCTCGACCACACGCTGCACCACGGTGGCTTCGGCGGGGCCGCCGGTCACGCACACGCTGCCGCGCGTTGCCGCGGCAAGATGGCGCGCAAGTTCGCCGAATCGATCCGCCGGCCAGCGCTTGTCCTCGCGATTGGCGCCGGGATTCAGGATGGTGATCGGGCGCGGCAGGCCTTCAAGCAGTCGCTCGCCAGCGGCGCGTTGTTCAGCGGTGCATGCAAGTTGCACGGTGCGATCGGTCACGGGGCGCTGCGTGGCCCACGCCGCCAGATCGGCGTACCAGTCCACGGCGCTGCGAGGCGCGCGATCCTTGGGCGCGTCGAGTCCGTGCGTCAGCATCCATCCGCGGCCGTCACGCGCCCAGCCGATGCGCGTGCGGGCACCGATTGCGAGCGCGAACAGGCCGCTGCGTGGACTGTTGGGCAGCAGCAGCACCGTGTCGAAGCGCATGGCGCGAAAGCGGCCCGCGCCGGTGAAGGGCCCAAGCCATCCCTTCATGGTGTGCGTGTGGAACGCGTCGATGCCGGGCATGCCGGCCAACACGGCCTCCAGGCCGGGCCTTCCAACACACTCGATGCGCGCGTTGGGCGCCGCCGCGCGAAGTGCACGCAACGCTGGTGTGCACATCACCGCATCGCCCACCCACGAGGGCAGCACCACCAGCAGTCGTTCGGTTTCGTGCAGTGCG
>RFQW01000396.1 GCA_009924765.1 Planctomycetota bacterium
AGACGGCCCGTTGTCGCGTGCCGCGCTTGCGCGCACGATCCTTGATCGCGCGCTGCATGGAGATGGCGGCCAGTCCCTCCAGATGCTCCGGGTTCTTCATGTCGGTTCGCTGCAGCAGCAGGCGCAGGGCGGCCTCGGCCACCAGCGAGGTGGGGCTGATGCGATCGGGGCCGGCGGCCTTCTGCATCATGCGATGCTGCGCGATGGTGCGCTCGGCGATGGTGCGCAGTGTGGCATAGTGCCGCGACAGCAGGCCTTTCAACGGATCGGTTCGGCTGGCACGCGAAGACTTGTTCGATGGCTTGGAGTCGGTCACGCGGCGCCTCATGCACAGGGGAATACTGGAGACGCCCGCCGCCTGCCCGGTCGCTTCAGCTGATGTGCGACCGGGCAGTGCGGGGTGCCTTGCAATCCGTGAATCCTCGCGTCGCGCAACAATCAAAGGCCGCTCGACGAGGCGTCAAGATTCCGGAAGGGCTCGCGCCTCGATGCACCCCCCGGGATGCATCGCGACGTGCCCTAAACGCGTGCGCCGAACCCGAAACCCATCAGCAGAACTCGCAAATTCCGAAATTCCGCGCTGCTTGCACCCACCATGTTCGCGGTACGCAAAAAGAAACCGACCCGGCCGCGGGGCCGGGTCGGAAGGCGTCGATATCGCGGAATTCAGACCGCAGCGGCCATCTTGTCGGCCTTCTTGCGGGCATCGTCCAGGCTGCCCACGTACATGAAGGAGCCCTCCGGCAGGTCGTCGCCCTCGCCGTTGCAGATGCGCTCGAAGCTCTCGATGGTCTCCTCGAGCTTGCAGGTGACGCCGGGGAAGCCGGTGAACACCTCGGCCACGTAGAACGGCTGGCTGAGGAAGCGCTCGATCTTGCGGGCGCGGCTCACGGTCAGCTTGTCGTCTTCGCTCAATTCATCCACGCCAAGGATGGCGATGATGTCCTGCAGATCCTTGTAGCGCTGCAGGATGCCCTGCACGCGACGGGCGCACTTGTAGTGGCGCTCGCCCACGATCTGCGGATCCAGGATGCGGCTGGTGCTGGAGAGCGGATCCACGGCGGGGTAGATGCCCTTCTCCGCGATCTTGCGCTCGAGCACGATGAACGCGTCCAAGTGGCTGAAGGTGGTGGCGGGGGCCGGATCGGTGAGATCGTCGGCGGGCACGTAGATGGCCTGCACGCTGGTGATGGCGCCCTGACGGGTGCTGGTGATGCGCTCCTGCAGCTGACCCATCTCGGTGCTGAGGGTGGGCTGGTAACCCACGGCGCTCGGCATGCGGCCCAGCAGCGCGCTCACCTCGGAGCCGGCCTGCGTGAAGCGGAACACGTTGTCCACGAAGATCAGGGTTTCCTTGCCGCTCTTGTCGCGGAAGTTCTCCGCCATGGTCAGCGCGCTCAGCGCCACGCGCAGACGCGCTCCCGGCGGCTCGTTCATCTGGCCGAACACCATGGCCACCTTGTCGAGCACGTGGGCGGTCTTGCCCTCGGCGTCGGTGTACTGCGCTTCCTGCATTTCAAGCCACAGATCGTTGCCTTCGCGGGTGCGCTCGCCCACGCCTGCGAACACGCTGTAGCCACCGAAGTTTCGGGCCACGCGCGCGATCATCTCCTGGATCACCACGGTCTTGCCCACGCCTGCGCCGCCGAAGAGGCCGATCTTGCCGCCGCGCACGAAGGGGCACAGCAGGTCGATCACCTTGATGCCGGTCTGCAGAATTTCGGTCTTGGGGTTCAGGTCGGTGAACTCGGGCGGCTCGCGATGGATCGGAGCGGTCTCGGTGCTCTTCACCGGACCGCGACCATCCACGGGCTGACCCAGCAGGTTGAACACGCGACCCAGCACGCCTTCACCCACGGGCACGCGCACGCTGGCGCCGGTGTCCAGGCAGCTGTCGCCGCGACGCACGCCGTCGGTGCTGGCCAGCGCCACGCAGCGCACCATGCCGCCGCCGAGGTGCTTGGCCACCTCGCCCACCAGCATCGTCTTCTCGCCGCGGAAGTTGAACTCGACGTTCACCGCGTTGTAGATCTCGGGGATCTGGTCCTCGGGAAACTGGGCATCGAAGGTGCTGCCGATGACCTGAACGACCTTGCCTGTGGTGGCCATGAAGCGTTGTCTCGCTGAACGGGTGCGGGGGCCGGGTTCGTGAAACTCTTCACGAGCGCCGGGGGGTGGCAAAGATAGCCG
>RFQW01000397.1 GCA_009924765.1 Planctomycetota bacterium
CGCTTTCCAATACGGCCTATTTACTGGCCAACTGCTTCGGCGTCTCGGTCGCTCAGTAGTCCGCCGTCTTGACGCTCACGCACCGTGCCGTCGCGCTTGCGGCTGCGTTCGCAGCGGGGTTCTTCGCGGAGGTCGGTGACTGAGACAAGCTTTGCTGCCGGATCAAGCGTCACGCGGCTGACGCCCATCAGGTCTGCCAGTTCTGCAGCGAATGGCTTGAGGGTGCCGTCCGCGTCTGGGATTACCAAGCCTGCGTCCAGGGAATTCTCGATGCCTTGTGACTTTGCTTCCTCCAGCGCCTTCATAGCGGACTCGCGCGCAGCAAAGACTGCGGGCCAACCAGCGGCGCCCGCGAAGGTGATAGGTACATGTTGCTCAAAGACAACGCTCTTGGCATCCGCGCCCTTGAGCGCACGCCAGGCTTCGTCAGCCGTGTGCGGCAACACCGGGGCAAGCATGCGGATGAGTCCCTCGGCAACTGCATTCATGGCGCGCTGCGTTGCGCGTCGGCGCGTGCCGTCCGCGCGGTCGCAGTACAGGCGGTCCTTGGCCGCGGCGCAGTACACGCTGCTCAGCGTGTCGTTGCAGAAGTCGAACAGCGCCAGATGCGCCTCGCGGAAGGCGTGTCGCGTGTAGGCATCGCGCACGAAGCCCTGCACGCGCGCGAACTCGCCCATGGCCCAGCCATCCAGCGACTCGGGCGGCGTGTCCACGGCCTCGGCCACGATGTCTCCCGCGGGCAGGTCGCCGATGTTGCCCAGCAGGAAGCGCAGCGTGTTGCGCAGCTTTCGATAGGCCTCGCCGGCGGCCTTCAGGTACTCCAGGTCCATGCGGATGTCGTTCTCGAACGCCAGACCGCTCACCCACCAGCGACACACCTCGGCGCCGAAGTCCTTCAGCAGGTCCTCCACCTCCAGTGCATTGCCCAGGCTCTTGCTCATCTTGCGGCCGTCGCGGTCCACCACGAAGCCGTGCGTGACCAGACTCTTGAACGGCGGCGCGCCGGTTGCGCCGAGCGCCGGCAGCAGGCTCAACTGGAACCAGCCGCGGTGCTGGTCGCTGCCTTCCAGATACAGCTCGGCGGGAATGCCCTGACCTCGCGCGCGCAGCACGCTGTTCCAGCTGCTGCCGGCCTCGAACCACACGTCGAAGATGTCGAACAGCTTCTCGAGCGACGCCACCTGCAGCCCCTTGGGCGCCTGCGGATCCTTCGCCGGGTCGTAGCCCGCAAGCAGCGTGGCGGGTGATTCGGTGAACCACGCGTCGCTGCCCTTCTGCCGGATCACCTCGGCCACCGCGCGCACGCTGGCTGGCGTCATGAAGGCGCTTCCATCGGGCAACTTGAAGGCGGGAATCGGCAGGCCCCACGCGCGCTGGCGGCTCAGGCACCAGTCGGGGCGACTCTCGATCATGCCGCGCATGCGGTTGCGGCCCCACTCTGGCACGAAGCGCACCTTGTGCTCTACGGCGTCCTTCGCCAATCCGCGCAGCGTCTGGCCATTCTTCATGGTGCGATCCACGCCGATGAACCACTGCTCGGTGGCGCGGAAGATGACCGGCGTCTTGCTGCGCCAATCGTGCGGATAGCTGTGGTTGAACTGCATGTGATGCACCAGGTGACCGCTCTCGGTGAGATGGCGGATCACCATGGGGTTCGCATCCCAGATGTTCATGCCGCGCAGCCACTCGGGCACGGTGTCGTCGTAGGTGCCGTCATCGCGCACGGGGCAATAGGCGGCCAGTCCCTCGCGGCGACCCACGCGCCAGTCCTCGTCGCCGTGTCCGGGCGCGGTGTGCACCAGGCCCGTGCCGTCTTCCAGCGTCACGTGCTCGCCACCGATCACGCGGCCTTCGCGCTCGCAGAAGGGATGGCGATAGGTGAGGCCGACCAGCTTGGCGCCGTCGGTTTCCGCAAGCACTTCCACCTTCTCGGCGCCCACGGCGGCCTTCACCTTGGCCAGCAGATCGCTTGCCACGATGGTCTCGCTGCCGTCCATGCGCACCAGCGAATAGCGGTAGGTCGGACCCACCGCGATGGCCAGGTTCGCCGGAAGCGTCCACGGCGTGGTGGTCCAGATCATCAGGCTCGGGCGCGCGTCCAGCTCTTCAAGGCCGAAGGCCTTCGCTGCCGCGGCGGCGTCGCAGGTCTCGAAATCCACCCAGATGCTGGGGTCTTCGCG
>RFQW01000398.1 GCA_009924765.1 Planctomycetota bacterium
CCCGCGTGGGCGCGATCAGGGGTTGAGCGGATTGCGGAAGTGGTGATCCTGCAGCGGTGCCACCACGTCCAGCACCGACATCAGCACCATCGCCGGACTGCCGGTGGCCGGCACTTCCTTGATGATGTTGGCGGGGTAGTAGTTCAGGATCGGCGCCGTCTCGCGGCGATACACCTCGAAGCGACGACGGATCACCTTCTCGTCGGCGTCATCGATGCGGTTCTCCTTCAGCGCGCGGCGGCGCATGCGGCGAACCATCTCGTCCTCGTCGGGGCAGATCAGGTGCAGCACCAGCAGCACGTCCAGGTACTTCTCCAGCGCCTTGGCCTGCGCCACGGTGCGCGGAATGCCGTCGAGCAGCAGCAGATCCTGCGCGGGCTTGTACAGGCTCAGCACGGTCTGTGCGTGCATGTTCTGCTGCCACATCTCCACGGTGAGTTCGTCCGGCACCAGCTCGCCGCGGCTCGAGTACTCCATGAACTTCTTGCCAAGCGGGCTGGTGAGATCGAGCGAGCGGAACACGTCGCCGCAGGCGAGGTGATAGAAGCCGGGAATGCTGCCCAGGATCTTGCCCTGGGTTCCCTTGCCCGCACCGGGCGCGCCAACGAGAAGAATGCACTTGTAGCGATCGGACATGGTGCGGGCTCCTTTCCCGGAGTATGCCATGGAGGCACGCTCGCCGAAAGGGTGGATAGGCTGACCGCGACATGGGTTCCCAGTACCAATGGATCATGCCGGAAGGGGCGCAGGCGGCCTCGCTGCGCGAGCGCATCCTGCAGCGGCGCGGCCTCACGGGCGAGCGGGAGCAGGCACTGTTTGCATCTTCGCTTCCTTCGCTGTCACTGCTGCGCGAGCCCGCGTCGCTGCCTGGCGCCGACGCCGCGGCCGCCGCGTTGGACGACTGGCTGAAGCAGGGGCTTCGCATCGCCATCTACGGCGACTATGACGCCGACGGCCTGTGCGCGGCCGCGATCATGTCGCGACTGCTGCGACTGTTCGATGCCGCGCCGCGCGTGTTCATTCCGCACCGCGTGGACGAGGGCTACGGCGTGCACGCCGACGCGCTGCGGCAATTGCAGGCCGACGGGGTGCAGGCCGTGATCACGGTCGATTGCGGCATCCGCAGTTTCAAGGAAGCGGCGCTGGCGAAGGAACTTGGGCTTCGCATGGTGATCACCGACCATCACCGCGTTGAGCGCGGTGCCGATGGCGCGCCGGTGGTGCCGCAGGCCGAAGCGGTGGCGCATCCGTCGCTTGGCGGGTGTCCGTTCGAGCACATCTCGGGCAGCGTGGTGGCCTTCAAGGTGGGCGCTTGATCCGACTGCGCGGCGGTGAGCGGCCGCCCGAGCGACTTCGCAACTGGGTGGTGGACATCGCGCTGCCGCTGGCCGCGATGGGTCTTGTGCCCGACGTGATGCCGCTGCTCGACGAGAACCGCGTGCTGGTCGCGAACGCGGTGAAGCGCCTGCCAACCTGCGGCATTCCCGGCGTGCAGGCGATCCTGCGCGAGGCGCGCGTGGGTGCGGGTGAGGTGGATGCGCGCACGCTGGGCTTTCACATCGGACCGCGGCTGAACGCTTCCGGTCGCCTGGACGAGGCCACCGACGCGTTGCGCGTGCTGGACACCGACGACGCGGCCGAGGCGCGCGCCGCTGCGCGCAAGTTGGAGGCCGCCAACAACGAGCGCAAGCTTCGACAGGATGAATTGGTGCGCGCCACCGAGGCGATGGTGGTTGAACGAGGCCTTGACGATGCGGCGAAGGCGTCGATCGTGATGGCGGATCCGTCGTGGCATCCGGGCCTGCTGGGCCTGGCCGCCGCGCGTCTGGTGGAGAAGTTCAACAAGCCCGTGATGCTGTTTGGTGGCGAGGATCAGTGGCTGAAGGCCTCGGGTCGCGCGCCGGTAGGCATCGATCTGCACGCATGCCTCGATGCATGCGCCACGCTGCTGGTGAAGTACGGTGGCCACGCGGCGGCGGCGGGTGGATCGATCGAGCCCGCGAACATGCCGGCGTTCATCGATGCATTCGAGCAGGCCGTGCGCGCACAGATGGGCCAGGAGCCGCGTCTGCGCACGCTGCAGGTGGATGCATCCATGCCCATCGAGCAGGCCATGGCGGCCATCGACGAGCTGCGCACGCTGCAGCCCTTCGGCAAGGACTTTCCGGAACCGCT
>RFQW01000399.1 GCA_009924765.1 Planctomycetota bacterium
ACGTTGCACTGGCCTTCGGAGTTGCGGCCCCAGGCGACGAGGGTTCCGTCGTTGTTGAGAGCCACGGTGTGGGAGCCGCCCGCCGCGACTTGCAGGTATGGCTCCCGAAGATCGCCTTGGTCATACTTCTGATCACCCCACGAAACCAGATCCACCTCAGCGCGCGCCTGGCGCCCTGCACCGACGACGATCGCCAACACCGCCACCACCCAGACTTGCATCATGCGCCGCATCACTTGATCGGATCTCCTGCCGCCCCGGAATGGAGCGCACGCAGTCATTATGGGCGGCCGCCATTGGTGGGCAAGGCGCAATGTGTGGAAAGTGCCATGAATTCAGCACGAAATCGATAGGTGGGGCGCCTGTTTGGCGGGCCGGCTCAGCCGGTCAACCCGAAGTTGAGCAGCAGCAGGGCGATGTCGGCGGTGGTCACGTCGCCGTCGCCGTCGAAGTCGTCCGGGCAATTGGGGCAGGGGCCGAAATCGAGAAGCATCAGGCTGAGGTCGGCGGTGTCGATGATGCCGTTGAGGTCGAGGTCGCCGAGTGCTAGCTCGCAGGAGTCGAGTGTGCCGTTGGCGTTGGTGTCGGGTGCGCCGTGCATGAGCTCGTACGTGTCGCGCTGGCCGTTGCTGTTGCAGTCGGTGAAGGTGACGAGGGCAAGAGTGTGGTTACTGTTCGCTGCAATTTGGGTGAAGCCGGTGAGTCCTGCGGGCAAGTTGCACTGGCCGTAATCGTTTCTACCCCAAGCTGTGGCGGTTCCGTCGCTCTTCAGAGCAACGGTGTGGAAATAGCCCGCCGCGACCTGCGTGACGCCGGTGAGTCCTGCGGGCAGTTTGCACTGGCCGTAGGAGTTGTCGCCCCAAGCGACGATGGTCCCGTTGCTCTTGAGGGCCACAGTGTGACGATAGCCCGCCGCTACCTGCGTGACACCGGTGAGGCCTGATGGCACGTTGCACTGGCCCGAGGGGTTCCAACCCCAGGCGATGAGGGTTCCGTTGTTCTTGAGGGCCACGGTGTGGTAGCCGCCTGCTGCGACCTGCGTGACGCCGATGAGTCCCGAGGGCACGTTGCACTGACCGTAGGAGTTGTAGCCCCAGGCAACGAGGGTTCCGTCGCGCTTGAGCGCCACGGTGTGGCCGTAGCCCGCCGCGACCTGCGTGACGCCGGTGAGTCCTGCTGGCACGTCGCACTTGCCGTAGGAGGTGCTGCCCCAAGCAACGAGGGTTCCGTCGTTTTTGAGAGCCACGGTGTGGGACCAGCCCGCCGCCACCTGCGTGACGCCGGCAAGTCCTGCTGGCACGTTGCACTGGCCGTAGGTGTTGCTGCCCCAAGCAACGAGGGTTTCGTCGCTCTTGAGAGCCACGGTGTAATCGATGCCCGCCGCGACCTGCGTGACGCTGATGAGGCCTGATGGCACGTTGCACTGGCCTTCGGAGTTGCGGCCCCAGGCGATGAGAGTTCCATCGTTCTTGAGGGCCACGGTGTGCATGTAGCCCGCCGCGACCCGCGTGTATGACTCCCGGAGATCACCTTGATCGTATTTTTCAGCACCCCACGAAACCACATCCGCCTCGCCACGCGCCTGGCGACCTGCACCGATGACGATCGCCAACACCGCCACCATCCAGATTTGCATCATGCGCCGCATCACTTGACCGGGTCTCCTGCCGCCCCGGAATGGAGCGCACGCCGTCATTATGCGCGGGGCGAGGCGCGGAGCAAGCGCGAAAGCGAGCGTCGAAGCGATCAGTCCGGCGATTGCGAATTTCTGGGTCTTCATGGAGGGCCTCCGGAGTGGGGGAGCGATTGCACACCTCGAACGACACCTTCACATTCGACCGGTTGCGACGGGGTGCTGCCGGAAACTGTGCAACTTTGAGCGTTTTTTCTCGCCGCGGTGGGGTGGGGCCCGGTCAACGCACGAATTCCGCGGCCTCCGTGGGGCGGCCGATGCCGTGCGAACCCGCCTGTTTGCATGCGCTCAGCCCGTCGGGCCGAAGCTGAGCAGCGCGATCGCCACATCACCGAAGTCCACCACGCCGCTGCCGTCGAGGTCGCTGAAGCAGCCGGAGCAGGGGCCGAAGTCGAGCATGATCAGCGCCACGTCTCCGAAGTCGATGACGCCGTTCAGGTCGAGGTCGCCAGGGCTCATCTCGCAGGCGTCGGGGACACC
>RFQW01000400.1 GCA_009924765.1 Planctomycetota bacterium
AGCCCCTCACCAGCGCGATGCAGGCCCGTGCACCGAGACTCACGCGCGCCGGCGCGTCATTCATGGAAGTTCGCGAACCGGATTGCGCACGCGCCCCACGCCGGCGATCTCCACTTCCACCACATCGCCCTGCTTCAGGTACACGGGCGGCGTTCGCGCATGCCCCACGCCTGCGGGCGAACCCGTGAGGATGATGGTGCCCTCGAGCAGCGTGGTGCCGCGACTGAGCGCGGAGATGATGCGCTGCACGCTGTGGAACATCTGGCCGGTCACGGCATCCTGCATCAGGTGACCGTTCACGCGGGTCTGCAGGCGCAGCGCACCGGGGTCAGCAACCTTCTCGGCCGGCATGGGATCGCCGAGCGGGCAGAACGTGTCGAAACTCTTGCCGCGGCAGAACTGGCCGCCGGAACCGCTCTTCTGCCACCAGCGCGCGCTCACGTCGTTGGCGGCGCGATAGGCGCGCACCACGCGCAGGGCGTCGGCCTCGGACACATCGCGGCAATCGCGACCGATCTCCACCGCAAGCTCGCCCTCGAAGTCCACCTGCGGACCGTGTTCGCGGCAGATCGGCGGAATCTCGATGGCGTCGCCGTCGCGGATCACGCTCGCCGGGTTCTTCATGAAGATGATCGGGTTCGGATCCACCGCGCCGCCCATTTCCTTCGCGTGCTCCGCGTAGTTACGACCGATGGCCAGGATGGCGGGCGGGAGATGACCGCTCACTTGCGGAGTGCTCCGGCGCGATTCTGCTCGTCCACCTGCTGCTGGCGTCGCTTCGCCAGTTCGGCCTGCTGCGCGCGGTAGGCCTCCATGTCGGGTGGCTCGGGCAGCACCTCGCCCAGCTGATACAGGCCAGCCAGCTGGCCCGCAGCCAGTTCGCCGGCGATCTGGTCCTTCACGGCGTCATACGCCATGCGCTTCTGTTCGTCGCCGGCACGGTTGTACATCACCAGACGATCGAGCAGTGGCTGGCTCTGGTCGCGAAGCAGCATCACGAACACGTTCTCCACGCTGCTGCGCAGGTCGCCCACCAGGTCGGCCATGCGCCGCTCGCCGAACTTGTTCACGAAGTCGGTGTAGCGCGTGCTCTGGAAGTACTCGGTGAGTTCCTTCGCGAACTTGATCGCGTCGTCCATCACCTTCTTGCGGCCAAGCAGCAGGCCTTCGCGGAAACCTCGCTGCAGCGCCGCGTACACATCGGTGCGCGCCACGTCCGGCACCATCTCGTATTCACCGTAGGTGTTCGAGCGCACGAATTCCTCGAGCGGCATGCTGTACTTGTCGCTGGGAATCAGGCCACCCTTGCCGTACATCTCGTCCAGGTGCTTCAGGATCTCCTCGGCGCCCTCCAGGTCGCCGGAGCGGTACAGCTGCCGGATGGCCTGCGCCATGAAGTTCTCGTGGAAGTCGATGAAGGTGTCGCCGCCCGCGCCGCGCACCTTGTAGTGCTTCTGGTACAGCTCGCGGAAGTACCGCTCGATCGGCTTGATCCAGCGGTTGTCGTGCATGCGCGTGGGGTTGTCGGTGCTGAACGGATCCACGCCCATCAGGCCGCTGTGGTTCAGCGCCTGCATGGCCTGGATGGTGAGCCGGTCGTTGTTCAGCACCTTGTACACGTCTTCCACGTCGCCGTAGCGCTTGGCGCCCACCTCGGAGCCGAGCTTGCTGAAGTAGAACGCGTGCGACTGCGGGTGCCGCCAGTCGAAGGGACCCCAGTCGCGCGTGTAGTCGGCCATCAGCGACGGATCCATGTTGTAATCCTCGCGCAGCACCTTCTTGCGCAGGAACGCGATCAGGCGGTCGCGCGCCGGAGCCATCGCGGGGTCGCCCAGCACGCGATCGAAGGCCGCGTACACCGGATCGTTCTGCACGAACCGCTTCTCCAGGCCCAGCATCTTCGCGTACGGCGAATTCTTGCTCGACATCCACCGCCCAACGTTGATCAGGAAGTCGCGATCCAGTCGGAAGGCGAATCGGCGATCGAAGGGCGACAACTCGTCGGTGAGGCGACGCTCCAACTCCTTCACGTCGGGATAGCGCGCCTCCAGCTCCTCGACGGAGTTGGGCGCATCGGCGATCAGGCGCAGCCACTTCTCGCGATCGGCCTGATCGGCCGGCGGCTCACCCAGCAGGAAGTGCCACTCCTTCGCGAACTCGCGCTTGTAGTG
>RFQW01000005.1 GCA_009924765.1 Planctomycetota bacterium
CGCCTTGCGCGGATTGTCGAAGCCCAGCAGGTGGCGGTTCTTGGCGAAGAACTCGCTCACGCTGATGTCGCGTTGGCGACCAGCCATCTCCTCGGCGGTGGCGCCACGCTTGCGTGGGCTCCTTGCCTCGGGGCTTGCACCTGACTTGGGGGCGGACTTGCTCTTGGACGAATCCATCACTGCGGCTTCCGTGCCTTGCATTGAACCTCCGTGCTCTGAAGCGACCGAGTATGCCAATGTTTCGGCGTTCCGCACGCGTTCGCCCCCGGTTTTCCTGTGGAAACGGCCGGCCGTGCCGCCCGCCCAACTTCGCTACCATCGCTGCCCCAATCCAACCCCCACAAGGAGCAGACACCATGGAAACCACCCTGATCATCCTGAAGCCAGACGCCGTGCAGCGAGGCCTGATGGGCCGCATCATCACCCGCTTCGAGGACAAGGGCCTGCAGATCGTCGGCTGCAAGCTGATGCAGATCTCGCAGGATCTGGCAGCCCAGCACTACAAGGACCACGCCAGCAAGCCGTTCTATCCCGGCCTGGTTCGCTTCATGACCAGCAGCCCGGTGCTGGTGATGGCCGTCCGTGGCATCGGCGCCGTGGCGATCTGCCGCGGCATGATGGGCGCCACCTTCGGCAGCAAGGCTGCCGCCGGCACCATCCGTGGCGACTTCGGCGTGTCGAACAGCTTCAACCTGATCCACGGATCCGACGGCCCCGAGGCCGCGACGCGCGAGATCGGCCTGTTCTTCAAGGCTGGCGAAGTGCTGGACTTCAACCGCGCCGGCGAATGCTGGATCTACGACTCCAGCAGCGGCAAGGCTGAATAAGACCTATAACTTTCTGCTTGGCCCCAATTCGGGCCTCCAGGCGACCTTCAAGGGCCCCCATGTATATGGGGGCCTTTCACTTTTTTGTTTCACTGGCAGCTGAAACTGACATGCCGCCTTCTGCGAACCGCACCACGGCGGCCGCAGTCTGCCCGTTTCGGCCCGCACGCACTCTGAAACCCTCATCCCGAACCCACGCGGTTTCGGCATTCAAGTTGCTTCGTGCACTGCCTCGTGATCGCGCACTCCAGATCGCCTTGCTCGGCTGAGACCCCAACTGAAGCCAGTTGCTTCGTGAAGGAGACACCATGATCGACTCCCTTTTCGGATCCAATTCGCCGATTGACCGCGTGCGCCAGCGCCGCCGGCCCGCGGTTCGCTCCCGCAACCGAGCGGGCACCCTGCACAAGGCCGGACTGTCACCACAGGACGAAGCCCTGCTCGCTGAAATCATGGCCGAGCCCATGGACTTCATGGATTCGCCCGAATTCCGCAAGCCCGGCGCCGAAGCCAACATCTACGAGAAGGCCGCGCCTGTGCAGCGCCCCGATGTGACCTGGTATCGACCACTCATGGACGACCTCGGCGGTCGCGAGCAGAAGCAGCGCCAGGCCCGCAACGGCAGCGTGCTGCTCACGGCGGCCCAGGAGCGCGTGATTTTCCTGCAGTACAACTACGCGCGATTCCGCGTGCGGCAGATCCAGGATGCGCTGCAGGGCCGCGCCCCAACGCTCGAGGAGGCCGCCGACATGCTGCAGTGGCATCGCAAGGCGCGCCGCTACCGCGAGCAGATCTCCGAAACCAATCTGGCGCTTGTGCTGGCCATGGCGCGACGCGTGCGTCTGGGCGAGAGCGATTTCCCCGACCTGATCGGCGAGGGAAACATGGCGCTCATGCGCAGCGTCGACAAGTTCGACTGCGGCCGCGGCTTCAAGTTCAGCACCTATGCGTGCCGCTCCATCCTGAAGGCCTTCAGCCGATTCGGCATCAAGCTGGTGAAGCACCGTCAGCGATTCCCCAGCGAATTCGACCCCGAGTTCGAGAAGTCGAACTTCCTCGAGCTGCGCCGGGCCGAGCACGAACGCGAAAGCGCCGCCGAGGTGCGCCATCTGGTCGAGAGCGATCGCGCGGAACTGAGCGAGGTCGAGCGCAGCGTGATCTACCACCGTTTCGGCCTCGATGGCCCCACCGGCCAGCCGTCACTCACGCTCGAGCAGGTTGGCCAGATGATCGGCGTCACCAAGGAGCGCGTGCGGCAGATCCAGAACAAGGCGCTGGAAAAGCTGCGCGTGGCGCTCGAAGATGTGCGGGGCGAGCCGGTGCCGCAGGCGATGAAGAACTGAAGTCAGGCCACCGAAGCAGCTCGGCGTTCCGCCAGGCGCACGCCGTGCGCCGCGATCAGCGTGCACGCAAGGTGGCCTATGCCGAAGCCGATCATCAGCCCCTGCTGCGTCGGCAGCCGATCGCCACCCACCCAGGCACCCACGGCCACCACCGTGACGATGCCGAGGAAGTAGCCACCATCGCCTGCCGCGCGAAACGCGGCGAGTCCACCGGTTCCGTGTCCACCCCGCACCGTGAGCGACAGTGATGCCGGCAGCAGTGGCGCGGCAGCGATGCCGAGCAGCAGCAGAACCCCGCTCAGCGCCGCCGTGCTGAAGCCGAGCCAGGCCACATTGGCGAAGCACAACGCGTAGATCACCGCGGCGACCGTCCGGACGCGCATGGTTCCCAGGCGGTCCGCGAGCCATCCAGCTGGCGCAGCACCCACCGCCATCAGCAGCAATGGAAGACCGACAAGCCGTCCGCGTTCGGCGGGGTCGTAGCCCATGTTGCGCGCGAGGAAACTGGCGAATACCGCCGTCAAGGCGGCGCCGGTCGCTCGGTCGGACGCCGCCATCAGCAGCATGGGCCACAAGGGGCCGTTCCGCTTGGACGGGGTCGTCTCCGGCAGTTCACTTGTGGGCGCGGCGCGATCCAGCACGCCTGCGCCGATCCATGCACCAATGCCGGTGGCCAGACAGCATGCGGCACCAAGCACGAACGCGATGGTGGGCCCGGCCGCGCTCGCCTTCACGGCTGCGCCGCCCAACACCGCACCGCCGCCCAGACCGCCGATCAGCACACTGGCACCAACACCCATCCGCCAGGCGGCGCCGCGCCCACCCGCGCTGCCCAGCATCTGGAAGAGCGCGGCAAAGGTGGCCACATCGGCGACGCCTTCGATGCATCGCACCGCCAGGGTGGCCTTGAAGCCGATCGGCAGCCACATCAATCCAAGCAGTGCCGCATCAGCGATCGCACCCACCGCGGCAACCGTCCAGGCGGGCCAACGGCGCCGCAGCCAGCGCACCAGCGGCACGGCCAGACCCGCTCCCAGCAGATTCACCGCCAGAAACGCCTGCGCCGCCTCCGCGCTGGCGCCATAACGCTCCACCAGCAGGTCGCGGAGCACCGGCACCAGCATGGCATCGGGCAGCGCGGACAGCAGGATGAGAAGCAGAACAAGCGGCACGGGAGGCAGAGCCTAGCCGCCCCGCGCGTCCCTCTACACTCCCCCCATGGCAGTGGACAAGGTCTTCCCGTCGCCAGCCAGGGCCCTTGAAGGTCTGGTCCGCGACGACATCATCGTGGCCGTGGGTGGCTTCGGCCTCTGCGGCATTCCCGAACAGCTCATCATGGCCCTGCGTGACAGCGGCGCCAAGGGTCTCACCTGCGTGTCGAACAACGCTGGCGTGGATGATTGGGGCCTGGGCCTGCTGCTGAAGACGCGGCAGATCCGCAAGATGGTCTCGAGCTATGTCGGCGAGAATGCGGAGTTCGAGCGCCAGTTCATGAGCGGCGAGCTGCAGCTGGAATTCTGCCCGCAAGGCACGCTGGCCGAGCGCCTGCGTGCTGGCGGAGCCGGCATTCCCGCCTTCTACACCAAGACCGGCGTCGGAACGGTGGTCGCCGACGGCAAGCCCACCGAACTCTTCGACGGCGAAACCTACGTGATGGAACGCGGCATCCGGGCCGACCTGGCGCTGGTGAAGGCGTGGAAGGCCGACCGGTTCGGCAATCTGGTTTTCCGCAAGACCGCCCGAAACTTCAATCCGATGGTGGCCACCAGCGGCCGCGTCACGGTGGCGGAAGTCGAGGAACTGGTGGAGGTCGGTCAGATCGACGCCGACCAGGTGCACACCCCCGGCATTTTCGTGGACCGGATCGTCGTCACGCGATCCGAAAAGCGGATTGAACAGAGAACTGTCAGAACCGCTTGAACACGCCCTGCGCGAGGGGCATAGATTATGGGCTCAAGTTGCTGCAGCCCCAAATATTTGTCGATGATTCCGTCCGCCTGCCCCCAATGAAGCGCGCCCGCTCGCGTTGACGCGCGTCAACAATCTTCCGAGAGAACCACATGCGAAACCTCCTCCGTCGAATCGTCCTGCTCGCACCGCTCATTCTGGCACCCTTCACCTTCGCGCAGTTCGGCGGCAAGGCCGGGTTCGGCGAGGCATTTCGCCCGGACATCCTGCCGCGCGACATGACGCTGATCGTGGAGACGCTGAAGCTGGAAGACTGGCAGCGACCGATCGTGGAGAGCCTCATCGAGGACTACACCGCCGGCTTCAAGACAGGCTGTGACACCGTGCGCGAGAAGATGGTCGACCTGGCCAAGTCGCAGAAGGGTGCCTCCAAGAGCATCAAGGGTCTGCTCGCCCCCATCTCCGCATGGCTGCCGGAGAAGCAGCGCCTGTTTCAGGAGTTCATGGCCAGCGTGAAGGGGCAGCTGAGCGACGTGCAACGCGAGCGATGGCCCAAGTTCGAGCGCACGCTGCGCCGCGAGCAGGCGCTGCAGGACAGCGACCTGTCAGGCGAGGGCGTTGACCTGATCGTGATCACCAAGCAGATGCAGTTGCCCAATGACGCCGTGGTCGCCGCTCAGGAGGCGCTGGACGAGTACGAGGTGCTGCTCGACGCGGCCCTGATCGTGCGCGACACGCAGATCGACGCGCTCATGCCGAAGTTCAGCGACGCGATGGAGTCGATGGACATGGACAAGGGCGTGGCGCTGCAGATGGAGATCATGAAGTCCCGCCTTGGCGTGCGCACCGTGCAGGACGAATCGATCGAGAAGATCGCGGCGGCGATGCCCGCGCCCTATGGCGCCGATTTCCGCCAGCGCGCGCTGGCCGCCGGCTACCGAGAGGCGTTCCAGCCTGATCCGCTCGCGAGCTTCTTCCAGGTTGTGATGGAGCTCTCCGATCTCACGACGGAGCAGAAGACCGCGATCGAGGCCGCCAAGGCCAAGTGGGAAGGCGAGCTGGCAGGCCTTCGCGAGAAGATGCTGGCGACCATGCGTGCCGATGAGCCGAACAAGCCGGTTCGCTCGACCAAGGTCGCGCAGGCGCGCCTCGCCGCCAAGCAGGGCAAGACGGCGGAACAGCCACCGATCGAGGCGATGGTGCCGCTTCGCAACGAGAAGAACCGCCTCGTGCAGGAGACCCGCGAGGGCGTGATGGCGCTGCTGACCCAGGAACAGAAGGACAAGATGGCCGCTGGCGTTCCAGGCCTGCGGCCCCCGCCGTCTCAGACCGATCCGGCGCTTCTGGAAGGCGCCCGGAAGCCTGGTGGCAAGGGCGATGCAGCCGGCAAGCCCGGCTCTGAAAAGGGCGTCGAGGACGACAAGCCTGCACGCAAGGAGACGGTCGATTGATCGACCGTGCCCGACATGCCTGAGGATGCAGTGAGCGGCGCATCGGCGCCTCGCACCACCGTGGAGTCGCTGTTGCGAGCCGCGGCTGCCGCGTCACCGCGCGAACGCTGCGAAGCGATCGGCTTCGAGTGGCTGGAGAAGCCGGTGCCCACCGAGGCGCATGCGGTGCGACTGATTCCCGCGGACGTGGCGGTTCGACTGCGGGTGGTGCCCCTCTCGGCAGAAGGCGGTCGACTGCGCATCGCGCTGGCGGATCCGTTCGACCTGCACGCCATCGACGAGGCCGGCGCGGTGGCGCGCATGCCGCTCGTGCGCGTGGGCGTCGCGCCGGAAGCCTTCGGTGAGTTGATGCGCGGCGCCTATGGCGTGACGGCCGCACGCATGGCAGAGAGCCTGGCGAGCGATGGCGAACTGGCCAGCACCGACTCGGAGCACAATCTGGATGCGATCGAGGCCGACGACGTGCACCGCATGGCGGAACAGCCGACGCTGGTGAACCTGGTGAACCTGGTGATCCTCGAGGCCATCCAGAAGCGCACCAGCGACATCCACATCGAGCCCTTCGAGGGCGAACTGAAGGTGAAGTACCGCGTGGACGGCGTGCTGATCGAGCAGCCCAGCCCGCCCAAGCACCTGCAGCCCGCGATCATCGGCCGCATCAAGATCATGTCGCAGATGAACATCGCCGAGCGCTATGTGCCGCAGGACGGTCACATCTCCCTGCGCTACGAAGGCCGCAAGGTGGACCTCCGCGTGAGCACCGTGCCCACCATCTACGGCGAGAGCGTGGTGATGCGAATCCTGGACAAGAGTGCGCTGCCGCTCGACCTTCGCAGCCTTGGCATGGGCGAGAAGCACGTGGGGATGATGGACAAGCTGATCGCCAAGCCGCACGGCCTGGTGCTGGTCACCGGCCCCACCGGCAGCGGCAAGACGACCACGCTGTACGCCGCGCTGAGCAAGCTGTACGACCCGCGCAAGAAGATCATCACCATCGAGGATCCCGTCGAGTACGAGCTTGCGGGCATCAACCAGATTCCCGTGAACCCGAAGCGTGGCCTCACCTTCGCCAGCGGCCTTCGCAGCATCCTGCGACAGGACCCGGACGTGATCCTGGTGGGCGAAATCCGCGACGCCGAAACGGTGGACATCGCCATCCGCAGCGCGCTCACCGGCCACTTGATCCTCAGCACGCTGCACACCAACGACGCGCTCAGCAGCATCGGACGCCTGGTGGACATGGGCGCCGAGAGTTTCCTGGTGGCCAGCGTGCTGGAAGGCCTGCTGGCACAGCGCCTGGGCCGCCGCATCTGCCGCATGTGCGCGAAGAAGGTGCCGATGACCGACGACCAGCGCGTGCGCATCGCGCCCGCCGAGGTGGAGCGCTTCGGCGGCATGGTCACGGTGGGCGCCGGTTGCGAAACCTGCTCGGGCAGCGGATTCCGCGGACGACTGGGATTCTTCGAGTTGGCCCGCATCAATCCACATCTGCGCGCCGCCATCGCCGAGGGTCAGGGCGTGGCCGAACTGAAGCAGCTGGTGGACAGCGACTTCACCACCATGCGCGACGATGGCATGGCCAAGGCGCAGCGTGGCGAAACCACGATCGAGGAAGTGATGCGCGCCACGCAGGACGTGGACGAGGGCTGACGCATGGCGAACTGGCGCTACGAGGGGCTGGATCGCGGCGGCGGCTCGAACAGCGGAACCGTGATCGCCCCGGACCGCGGCACGGCCATGCGAATGGTGCTGTCGCGAGGCCTCACGCCGCTGCGCCTTGAAAGCGATGACCTGGCGGCCGATGCGCCGACGCGCCGCGCCGAAGCGGCGGCCGCACCCGAATCGAAGGCGCCGATGCCGGCGTGGCTGCGGTTCGGAGCGACCGACCGCCCAACCATGAAGAAGGCTGACCTGGCCAACCTGATCCGCGAACTGGCCACGGCCGTGGAGGCGGGTCTTCCGCTCATGCAGGCACTTCGGACCGTTCGCCGTCAGGCAAGCGGCAAGTCACAGCCCGTGATCCTGGACGCACTGATCGAGAAGGTGGAGGCTGGCCAGCCGCTGCATGAGGCCATGCGCGCCTACGGCCCGCCGTTCGACGACATGACGATCGGCATGGCTCGCGCCGCCGATGCCAGCGGCCGCATGCCGGAGGTGCTGCACCAGCTCGCAGACCTGCTTGATCGCGCGGTGGAACTGCGCCGCGAACTCGTCGGCGCCACCATCTACCCCATGATCGTGGCCGGATTGATCCTGGCCAGCGTGGTGCTGCTGGTCACGGTGATCCTGCCGCAGCTGATGGCACCCATCGCAAGTCAGCCCGGCATGGTGCTGCCGCTGCCCACGCGCATCCTGCTTGGATTCGCCGCCTTCATGAAGACATGGTGGCTGCTGGTGATCCTGGCGGGCGCTGGTGCGACGATCGGCTGGCGGCGCTGGATCGCGCAGCCGGCCAATCGCCTGCGTTTTGACGGCCTGCTGCTGCGGGTACCGGTGCTGGGCACGCTGCTGCGCGATGTGGCGGTGGCGCGTTTCACCCGCACGTTGGGCACGCTGGTGAGCGCGGGCCTGCCCATCCTGCAGTCGCTGCGAATCACGCGAGACGTGCTGGGCAACGCAGTCCTCACGAACGCCGTGGACGAGGTGCAGGAAAAGGTGACGACCGGCCAGGCGCTGGCGGAGCCGCTGGAGCGCTGCGGATTCTTTCCTCCGCTGCTGATCCAGATCGTGAACATCGGCGAGCGATCGGGCCGCCTCGAAAGCATGCTGCTGCACGCGGCCTCGGCCTTCGATCGTCAGGTGAACACCAGCATCAAGATCTTCACCAAGGCCCTGCCCCCCGTGCTGCTCGTGTTCATGGCGGTCATCGCCGGATTCGTGCTGGCCGGCATCCTGCTGCCCCTGCTGCAGATGCAGGAAGCGCTCGGCGGCTGATCCACACCAAGGCGCCGCGGCTGGCTACGCTATCGGACGGCTGACGGCGCATCCTTTCGCACCCATTTCGGTAGGGTGATGCATGGATCGCGGCGAACCGCCGTTCGACACACCCGCACTGACCCCCCGCAAGGCCCGAACATGAACCACCGCCGAGATCACCGTCGCCAATTCCGCCGCACCGGCTTCACGCTGCTCGAAGTCATCATCGCCGTCACGATCGTGGCGCTGCTGGCCACCATCCTGGTGCCCAACCTGATGGGCCGTCTGAGCGTGGCCAAGAGCCGCAAGGCCGAGGTGGAAGTGAACAGCCTGGCGCAGCAGGTTCGCCTGTACATGACGGAGAAGTCGCTGAGCCGCCTGAACGAGGACTTCGATCTGGAGATGCTGTGTCAGGGAGACAATCCCTACATCACCAATCCGAACAACCTGAAGGATCCGTGGGGCCACCCGTACATCGTGGTGATGCCCCCCACCGTGAATCGCGACTTCGACGTGGTCAGCTTCGGCGCCGACGGGCAGCCAGGCGGCGAAGGCGAAGCCAAGGACATCGTCAACGGCGCGAAGTGAGCGCTGGAGGGTGCATGCGTCGCGGCTTCACCCTGCTTGAACTGATCGTCGTTGCCGCGCTGCTGTCGCTTCTGGCGGCCATGGTGATTCCTCGCCTCACGGGCATGGCCCGACGCGAGGGCGATGTGGCGGCGGAACGCCTGAGCGAATTGCTGAGCCTGTTTGCGCTGCGCGACAACTCGGGCAGCGTGCAGAGCGCCATCTGGATGAACGGCGACACCGGCTGCGTGGAACTGTGGAGCAAGCAGGCCGATTCGGACCAGCCAACCGAGGCGCCCCAATGGGTGCCCGATCGGTTCGTGCAACCCATTCGGCTGCCGGATGGCGTGGAACTGGCGGAGGTGCGCAGCAACGGGCAGCTGCTGTCACCGGACGAGTGGCGCATCCTGGGATCCCCCAGCGGCGAACGACCGCAGATCGAGATGCATCTTGTGGCGGATGGCTTTGATTGCGTGCTCACGCTTGCGCCGGGCGCAAGCGTTCCAACGCGCGTGGACAACGGCGTGCAGCGCGAGGGCGGACGGGTGGCCATCGATCTGGATCAGCAAGGGCGAGACCGCGAGCCATGGTGACCCCTCGCGTGCATCGCCGCGGCTTTGCGCTGGTCGACGCCATCATCGGCGGCGCGCTGCTCGCGTTGGCGCTGACCGGCGTAGTCACGCTTTCGCAGCGCAGTCTGGCCATGCTGCAGCGCGGCGAACGCGAGGCGATCGCCGCCGCGATGCTGGACGAACTGCTTTCGCAGGTTGTCACCGAGGGGCCCAACGCGTTCAGTCGAACGCGCGAAACCTCGGGGCGCATGGCTGCACCATGGCCGGAGTGGGAATTCGCGGTCGAGATTCACCCGGGCGCGGTCGGCGATCCATACGACGTGCTGGCGCTGGTGCGCGACGAGGCGGGCGGCGAGTATCGCTGCGCCACGCGCGTGGCGCCGCATGACGAGCAGGCGCCGCCCGTGCAGCGGGCGCCCACCGAACCGCTGGATCGCGCCGCACGACAGGAGCAGAAGGAGGCGACCCCGAATGGCTGATGCCCCTTCACGGCCCAACCGTCGCGGTTTCACGCTTGTCGAGTTGATCGTGGCGATCGTGATCGGCGCGATGGTGGCCACCGCCATCACCAGCTCGTTGAGCCAGCTCGGACGCGCTCGCGAAGTGGCGCGGCTTCACATGACGGCATGTCGGCGCGCCACCGATGCATTGGAAGCGATTCGCCGGGATGTGCAGTCCACGCTTCGAAGCAGTGACCTGTTCAACACCCGCCTCCGACTGGCGCCAGAGAGCGTGCGAAGCGAGGTGGGCGAACTCGATCGCGACCAGATGCTGCTGTTCGACGAGAGTCTGCGGCCGACCCGCCCGCTCGACTACAACGGCGAAGGACAGGAGTACGAGACCCAGTACCGCATCGAGGCCGACGCCGACGGAACGGCGTTGTGGCGCCGTCGCGACGCGGTGCCGGACACCTACGAGGATGCCGGCGGCATCGCGGCACCCGTGGGCGAGGGCGTGGTGTCGGTGCGCTTCGAGGCCTATGACGGCAGCAGTTGGCGGCAAGACTGGGACAGTGACGTGGATGGACTGCCGTGGTCCGTGCGCGCCACGGTGACCGCGAGCGGCGTGAAGCTTGGGTCGAACCCCTTCGATGACCCCAAGTCGATGGTGACACTGCGCACCGAGATTCCCATCGATCGTGTGGAACCACCCAAGTCCGAACAGCCGCCAGATGCCGCAACCCCCGATGCGGCTGGGAGCGGCGCGGCCCCGCCCACCGACGGCAGCAGCACCGGAGACACCGGCGGCGTGGCTGCAGGCGGCGCTTCAGGAAGCGGCGATGGTGGTCGCGGTGGACCAGGCGGTCGCGGAGGCAAGGGCGAGGGCAATCCGATGCAGGGAGGCGGTGGATTCCGCGGCGGCGGTGCCGTTCCATTCACGCCGCCGACGGGTGGCCGAGGATCCGGTGGTGGCCGTTCAGGCGGTGGAGGCGGCGGCGGCGGCCGATCGGGTCCGCAATGATTCACCATCCGCATCGACATCGCCCGGCCAGACGCGGCCTGGTCACCCTGGTCGTGATCTGGGCGATCGCCATCGCGTCGGTGATCGTGGCGGCCACGCAGGTGCTGGCCTTTCGCCAGGCCACGCTCGGGCGGGAGGTGCTGGCCCGAACGCAGGCACGCTGGGCCGCCCGCGCCGGCGTGGAGACCATGATCGCGATCATGGAGTGGCACACCGCCAACCCCGACACCGCCGATCCGATGGCGCTGACACGGGATCTGGAGTCCAACGCGTTGGGTGAGGTGGAGACAGGCACCTGGGACATCCGCCACTTCATCGATGGACAGGAATGGGCCGGACCGCTGGACGAACACGCCAAGCTGAACATCAACAACATCACCAAGGCCACGCTGCTGAACATTCCGAACATGACGCAGGACGTCGCGGACTCCATCATGGACTGGCGCGACACCGATCACGAAGTGCAGGGCTTCGGAGCGGAGCGCGACTACTACCGCAACCGCAGCCTGCACTACGAGCCGCGCGACGGTGATTTCCGCAGCATCGCGGAACTCGAACTGGTCGCCGGCGCCTGGCCGCAGTACGTGCGCGGCGAGGACTGGAACCTGAACGGGCGCCTGGATCCCAACGAGGACGATGGAAAGAACAGCCCCCCGGACGATCGCGCCGACGGCAAGCTGGACGCCGGCTGGAGCGGGCTCCTGACCGCGACCAGTCGCCCCAGCCGCCTGAGCCCCAGCGGTCAGGAGCGACTCGACCTGCGCAAGACGAACGCGGAGGATCTGGCCGGCCGCACGGGCGTGGACAGTCAGCAAGCCGCTGCGCTGCTGTCGTACGCCCGGGGTGGCACGGCCAACATGGGGCAGATCCTGGCCACGCCCCTTTCGCAGCTTTCCTCGTCGCGACGGGGTGCCCAGCCAAGCAACCCGGCGGCCAACACCGGTTCCACCGGCCGAAGCAGCGTGGGACGCACCGGCGCCACGGGCGCCTCGAACACCGGAATCAAGAACCTCACCCCTGAGCAACTGCGCGCGGTCATGAATGAGTGCATGCTGTCGGACACGCGCACCTCGGGCAACTCCACCGCGGGGAAGTTGAACCTGAACACCACCAGCCGGGCCGTGCTGCGCGATGTGCTGCAGCTCGACACGCGGTTTGCGGATGCCATCCTGAGTCGCAGGGTGGCCAAGAACGAGGGAATCACGAGTCTCGCCGATCTGGTCGATCTACCCGGGGCGACACAGGCCCAGTTGCTGACGATTGCCCAGGTGGCCGATGTCAGCAGCAGCGTGTACACCATCGACAGCCGCGGGCGGTCGATGGGAAGTTCCGCCGAGGCTGAAATGGTGGTCGTGGTGGACCGTTCGGAAGTGCCTGCAAAGATCCTGGAGTACCGAGAACCTTGAAGCGACGCGTTCGAGTGCAGCCCGATCCGGACCGGATCGTGATCGTCCCCCAGAATGGGGGCGAGCCGCTGCTCTTTGCTCACCTCGATGGCCGTCTCGTGCTTGAAGGTGCGTGGACGCGTGGTCCCGAAGGTGCACGCCCCCCTGCCGCCTCGCTGGTCATGCTGCCGACCGGACGCCTGCTCTGTCGTTCGATCGATCTGCCTGACGCCGAAGCCTCGCAACTCGAGATCGCGCTGCGACTGCAGGTGGACGCACAGCAGCTCGGATCCGTGCCCGCGTGGCGAACCAGTTCGACCGTGCTGCCCCGTCAGCCTGGATCACAGACACGCAGCGGATTCGTGATCGAGTGGCCGGCCACGGACGCTGCGCCACCGACGCCGCGCGATCTGCCTCCGGACGGCGAACCGATGTTCGCCGGCGATGTGGCGTGCCTCACGGCACTGCTGCACGCTGGTGTGGCGGGACCACTGGTGTGCGTGAGCACGGATCGTTCGATGCTGGCCTTCGCGCTGCGCGTGAACGGCAACATCATCATCCGCTCCGCGCGACTGGATGCCGGAGCGTGGCCCTCCGCCGCCGAAACCACCGTGCTTGAGAGTGCGCTGCGAAGCGGCGCCGATGCGGCCACGCTGCAGTCACTGCTGGGTGCGCTGCGAGAGGCGCTGGAAGCGGCCGGCGACGGTGGCTTCGGCTGCACCGAGGCCGATCGCCGGACCCTGGGCATGCTGCTGGATTCGCCACAGGACGCCGACTGGTGGCGCAACATGGGGCTGCATGTCGGTGCTGCACATGCCTGGTTTGGCCCGATGCGCGCGCTGGTTTCGCTGCGCGAGCGGCCTGCCGGCGAGCGACCCACGCGCCTGGGCGAATTCCTGAACCGCATCAGCGAACCGCAGATGGCGCTGCGACTGGCGGTGGCGTGCCTGATCGCGATGGCGGTGGTTCCGCCACTGGTGTCAGGCGCACGCCTGCTGCTGCTGCAGTGGAAGGTGGGTGATCTGGCCGCACGCGAGCGCGCCATTCGCTCGCATCGAGAGCGCATTTCCATGTACGGCGAGATGCAGCGACGCATCTGGCCCATGGGCAAGCTGATCGGTGATCTGGCGTGCGTGACTCCCGAAGGCGTGGACTGGGAAGACGTGAAGCTTTCGCAGGATCGCAACGTGATCATCCGCGGATCCGCGCATCCGCAGGACGGCCTGAACGGCACCGAGGTGATCCTGAAGATGGAGCGCCAGATGCGCGACAGCCGCATCTTCGATCGCGTGCAGAAGAAGTGGGATGCCCCCGACGGCAAGGGTGCCGTGGCCTTCACCATGTCGGCGGTGGTGGCACGACCGACGCTGCGCCCGAACTACGGAGCGGAGCAGGATTTCGGCAAGAAGACGCTGGCAGAGCGACGCTATGGCCCGGAGAAGCCCGACGAAGAGACGCCCGTCGCCGACACATCCGCGCCAGCCGCGCCAACGACCGCTTCGCTGCCGCAGGAACCTTCGCTGGGTGACGACACGGCCCCGAAGGCCGTGGCCACCGATGCCGCGCCAACCACGCCCCCACAGGAACCCGCCGCCAGCAACACGACCGCCAAGCCCGCTTCCAAGGTGGTGTCCTCGCTGAAGGGTGGCAGCCGCAGCACCGGAGCCGGCAAGAGCACTGGCGACGCGTCCACCGACGCCGCGTCATCAGGCGATGGCGCTTCGTCGGGCCGGGGCGGTCGTCGCGGCGGCTCGGGTGGCGGCAGCGGCGCCGGTCTGGCCAAGCGAAGCGAGCGCACGCCGGGCGCCGCCGACTCCACCGTGCCGATTCCCGAACCGCTCACCGACGAGCAGATCGCGGCCATGACCAAGAGTCAGGCACTGGAAGCCGTGAGCAAGGTGAGTCAGGCACGCAACAGCGGCGCCGTGGATGACGACACGAAGAAGCGGCTGAAGAGCGAGTTCGACAAGTTGATGGCCAAGATCCGGGCCGGAGGTGGCGGATGAAGATCAACTGGAAACTCGATCTGGATCTGCAGCGCCATCCTGCCATGGCACGCTTCCGCTCGATGTCGCTCGGTGGCCGACTGGGTGTGATCGCCGTCGTGGTGCTGCTGGGATGGGTGGCGCTGGAACAGTGGAGCTGGAGCTGGGCACGCGCTTGGAGCGAGCAGGCCGATCGCATCGAGCAGGCGCTGAGCGATTCGCGCGCGCTTGCAAACGAAGCCGACCCGCAGGCAACTGCGGGCGCCGAACTGTTCGGCCCGGTGGAACCCCCGGTGGGCGAGAGCGAGGGGGCGGAGCAGATGGCGCAGGCCGTGGTGGAAGTGGTGAAGAGGCACAGCACCAACACCTTCAGCTACGACGCGCAGCGGGCCAGTGCACGCCTGGCAGGCGGCACCGCGATGGCCGGCGGACAGCGCCTGTCCAAGGTGAGCGGCGAGGTGCAGTTCGAAGCCACGCCCGAAGAGGCCGCAAAGATCATCGCCGACCTTGAAGCCAGTCCCGCCATCGAGGGCATCAGTTCGCTGGGCTTCCAGCGACGCGACGGCGAGCGCAAGCTAGTCGTGCGGCTCACGGTCGAGGCCTGGGTGTTCGCAGCCCGCAGCAACGGGAGGGTGGGTTGATGCAGCGTCCCGAGTGGCTTCGATTGCCCGTGGGGGTGCGCTGGACGCCGGCAACCGGTGTGGGCGCAGCCGCCGTGGTGGTGCTGGCGGGTTACGTGCTGTGGACGGCATCCGGGCTGCTGGGGTCGATCTTCACCTTCGGCAGTTCAAGCGACCCGTCGGAAGGACTGACCGACAGCCTGAAACGGCACGAACAACTTGCCGCTGTGGATGCGAAGCGCTTCAACGGA
>RFQW01000041.1 GCA_009924765.1 Planctomycetota bacterium
ACCGTGGGTTGCGCGCCAGCATCAAGCGTTGGAGGCGTTGGAAACGAAACAGGCGGCGGCGGCAACGTGCGTGATGAATCCGCAGCCACGGGCGCCGGCGCGGGCGGTTTGTCCTGCGTCGCGGGAACGGGCGCAGCCGAGGGCAGACGTTCGAGCAGCAGCCAGGACAGCGCCAGACTCATCGCCAGCCCAAACACCGAGATCGCGGTGAGCCACCAACGCCTGGGCGCAGGCGACATGGGCTGCAACACCTCGGGCTTCGCGGGCGGTGCCATCACGCGCGAGCGAGGCGCGGGTTCGCGGAACGCCTCCTCGACCAGTTGCACCAGCACGCGCTCGTCGAGCAGTTGATCACGCGCCCACGCGTGCAGCGCCATGCGGCTGCGGCGGTTCCATCCGCCGTGGGCGGCGATCACCGTGCGGATCCATGCAAGGCGTTCGGCGCGATCCATCACGGGGCCCCCGTTCGCGGAGCCGTCTGCGCCGCATCACGGAACAACGCACCCCATGGCTGCGCCCCACCCTCCGGCAGCAGCGTCATGTGCTGCTGCAACATGCTCGCGGCACGCGCTGCATCGAAGGACTGCAACGCCCGATACAGGCGCCAGCGTGCTTCCAGCCACGGTTCGGTTCCCTGCGCCAGCGTGCCGCTGAGCACCTGCATGCGCTCGGCTGCGTCGGCACCGCGACCGGCCATGCGCAGCGCTTCAGCCAGCGCAAAGGCTTCCGTGATCGATGTTGAAGGCGTGCGCTGCAGCGTCTCGATCACCCTGGCGCACATGCCGGCATCGATGGCAACTTCCGCATCGGCCGCTGCCAGCACGCTGCGCGCCAGACGATCGCGCGCAGCCGCTGCCAGTCCGACGTCCTCGCCCGCCTCGTCGGCCGCAAGGCGTGCACACGCCACCGCTGCCTGCAGCCGATCAGCCGCCTGCATGTCCGACAGCGCGAAGGCTGCGGCAAGCGCAAGACGCCCACGCAGCGCGGCCGGTGCCTGCGCAAGCGTTGCCTGCAGCGCCGACATGTCGCCCTGCATCACCTGCAGTCGAACGATGGCCAGCATCGTGGCCGCATCGAGGCGCTCGGCGGCGGTGAGCGCCTGCAACGCCTGCTCCGCGCTCAATCGATCCTGTGCGCCGGGCGTGGTGGCGGCGAGCAGGCGCCATCGCGCAACCAGCGGCGAGGCGGCACACGCGTCGGTGACGCGCAGCGCCCGCTCCGCGCTCCGCGTCTGCGCGGCGGCATCCTCGGCGCCCGCGCGAAGAATGCGCCGCGCTGCCTCGGCGCGCGCGGCCGCGAACAGCGCATCGCGATCCGGCACCTCGAGCAGCACGGCCGTGGCGACCGCGTCGCTCGGAAATCCGTCGAGCTGGCTCAGCCAGGTGGCCACGCGGCCCGCATATGGCCCCAGCGGATCCGCTTCGCGCTGACGCAGCAGCAGATCGATGCGCCGTCGTTGCGCGGCCACATCGTTGGCGGGTTCATGCACCGCCGCGAGCCACAGGCACTCAGGGCGAAGCGACGGGCGCACCGCCGCCGCCTGCTCGAAAGCCACGCTCGCGGCGGCGGCATCGCCTGACGCCACCAGCGCATATCCGAGTGCACGCAGGGCCTCGGCACGCATCGGCGCCGGCGCCGCGTCGCCCGCCTTCGCCAATCCATCGCGGAGTGCTGCGGCGATGGCGGCAGCATCGGCAGGTGCGCCTTCACGCCGCTGCCACGCGGGCAGTTGGGCTTCCGCCTTCTGCAGTGCCAAGGCGAGCGCGCGAAGCGGTCCAGACTGCGAGGCCAGTTGCGCAAGCCACGCCTTGCGCGCTTCGGTGTCCATGGCATCCATGGCGGCCGTCACCACCGCGGTGGCATCCGCGCCCGCGTCGCGTGAAGCCACGCGCGCGGCACTGCGCGCCAGTCCCGGCGTGAGCGTGCGCGGCGGCATGTGGTCCAGCACCTCGCGCATGGCATGCAGATCCTGTCGATCGATGGCGAAGGCCAGACGCCACAGCGCGACCCGACCTGCAGCGGTCGTGGCGGAAGCGTCACCGGCCACGGCCTGCAACCACGCATCACCTGCGGCATCGCGACCCGCGGCGTGCAGCGCGGCGGCCAGACCAAGCGCCGCATCCGCACCCATCTCGGTGCGCAGCAGATCGGCGCTTGCGTTGGCTGGCTCGGGCGACTGCGCGTCGGCATCCACCAGGCGCGCGAACAGCACGATGGCGCGTTCGAGTTCCAGCTTTGCCGCCGCGGCATCGCCCGCCCCACCACCACCGTGCAGCGCCACCCACGCCTGCAGCGTGCGTCGCCATGCATCAAGCAGGTCGGCACCCTCGTGCACGCCAGCAAGCGGATCCTGCCGGTCCACCCGTGAACTGTCGCTGGTCAGCAGCGGCCGCAGCAGTTCGCCGGCCTGCGACAGCGCCTCCATGGCCGCCTTCGCGGCGGTCGCGTCGCGCTCGGTGCCGCGCATGGACTCCACCAGCACCGCGCCCTCGGCCAACTGCTGTCGCGCCATCTCCAGACGCGGACGCGCGGCGGCGCGATCGCCCGCCGGCAGCTGCGCCACGATGTCGCGCAGCACAGCCTGACGCTCGGTGGCAAGCAGCGCACTGGTGGATGCGAGCATCGCGGGGTCCGCAGCGATTTCACGGGCAGCCTGCACGCGCGCGGCGGGATTGCCGTTGCGCAGTCGATCGATCTGCCACTGCAGGCGCGTGCCTTCAAGTGCATGACGCTGCAGGAACACGTCGAAGCCCTCGTCGCGCGCCATGGCGGCGCAGGCGATGGTCAACCCAAGCAGCGCGATGCATGCATCACGATGCCGGCGCATAGCTCACTCGCTGGAAGCCCGCATCCCGCGCCGCCTGCAGCACGGCGGCGGCATCGGACACGCTGGGTCCGTCGTGCACACGCACCGCCACGCCGGGTTCCTTCGGCAATGGCTGCAGCGCGGCTTTCAGCGCCTCCATGCCATCGATGCGCCGCCCCGCCACACGACACCACGCGGCGCCGGGCGTGCCCATCACCTCCACCACCACCGCCTGCAGGTCGCCCTTGGCGCCGGTGGCGGTGCCGAGCGCACCGGTGAGACGCCCTTCCAGCATCGCCGCGCCGCTTGTCACCAGGAAGAAGCTCAGCAGCAGGAAGGTGGCATCGATCATGCTCACCATGTTGATGAGCGGTCGCTCGCGGTCCATGCCTCGCGATGCGCCGAACCTCATCGCTGCGCCTCCGATTCGGTGGCCAGGCGGAACGCGGGTGCGCCGCCAGCCTGCAACGCTCGCGCAACGGCGTTGAGCGCGGCCGTGGGCGCCGCACGATCGGCGCGAACCACCGGCGGCGTGCCTCCCGTGCGCGCGGTCGCCTCGCGCGCGAGCTGCGTCAGGCGCTCCGGCTGCACACGCGCATCGCCCACCATCACCGTGCCGTCGGCCTGCACCAGCACCACCAGTCCCGACGCCTCCGCCTTCGACGCGGTCTCGCCTGGCTGCACGGGCAGTCGCACTTCACCACGACCCCGCTGCGCCATCTGCGCCGTGACCAGGAAGAAGATGAGCAGCAGGAACGTGACGTCGATCATCGGCGTCATGTCCGGGGCACAGTCGCTGCGCTTGGCGGTGCGGAACTTCAAGCCTTGCTTCCGGCGTTGACTTGCTCGAGCAGCTCGGCGAAGGATTCGGCGACCTCGCCCGCCTCGGCAGCCGAGGCCTCGATGCGGTTGCGCAGGAACACGTGCGCCGCGGTGCACGGAATGGCCACCACCAGTCCCTGGAAGGTGGTGATGAGCGCCAGCGAGATGTTGCTGGCCAGCGACTCGTAGTAGGCCGCGTCGTTCACCGCGCCCGAGGCCACGCCTTCGAAGGCGCCGATCATGCCCTGCACCGTGCCCAGCAGGCCAAGCAACGGGGCCACGCTGGCGATGACGGCGATGGCGTCGGTCCAGCGGTACAGGCGACCGGTCTCGGCATCACCCGCTTCCTGCATGGCTTCACGCACCTGCAGCAGCCCAAGCGCGCCACTTCCCGCGCGCGAAAGGCCCGCCGCCAGGATGCGACCGATGTAGCAGGTGCGCGCAGGATCGCGGCACAACTCGATCGCGCGCTGCACGCGGCCGGCCTGCACCTCTCGGCGACATGCATCGATCAGCGCGCGCGGCAACAGCGTGCCGCGGCGAATCATGGCGAACTGCGCGGCACCCACCGCCAGCGCCACCACGCTGATGGCCACGATCACGTAGCCGATGATGCCGCCGTCGGTGATGAACTTGAGAAGGCTGCCCGAGGCCGCCAGCGTGAACGCGTGCATCATGGAATCTCCTTGTCCGCGGCGGCCCGCAACCGGGCGGCCTCCTGTGGATCGATCGCCTGCAGCGCCTCGGCGGCGCGCTTCAAGGCCGCCACGCGAAGCCACGGGGCCTCGTCGAATGCGGCCGCCGACTGCGTGAATCGAAGCGACGCCAGACGCGGGTCGCGCCTGGCCGTATCGCGCAGCAGCAGTTCGCCCTCGAACCACTGCGTGAACGGCGCGGCCTGCCGCGACTGTTTGGCAAGATCGCGCAGTTCCTTCAACGTGCGCTCGGCCACCTTCGCGTCGCCGGCTCGTGCCTCACATGCAAGGCGCAGCAACGCGGCGCGCGTGCGCACACGCGCCTGCGCCGGCGTTTCGCGACCTTCCTTCACCTTCTCGGTGGCGGGCATCGGAACCGACGCGTCCAGCAGACGCGCCGCGCACACGATCCATGCGCCGCTCGGCTGCTTCGCTTCGGGCAGCGCCAGCAGTTGCGCGGCAAGCGCGCTGGCCTGCGCACCGGCGTCACCCGTTGGCAGCACGCGCAGCGCCACACCGCATGCCGGATCCACCCACGCGCGCTGCGGGCTGAACGCGGCCGTGAGCGCCGGCAACTCCACACCCGCGCGCTCGGCCAGCACCTGCGCCTGCACGCTCAGCGCGAAGGCGCGGTCCATCTCGCCCGCGGCCCACGCGATGCGCGCATTCGCATCAAGCCATGCCGCACGCGCCGCCGCGTCCGTGTCCGCCGGCTCCGCCACCTGCGCCAACGCCTCGCGCGCACCGGCCGCGTCGCCGCGCGCCAGCCGCACCTGCACCAGATCCACGGGCGACTCCGCAGCAGCAAGCAGCAGCGCGATCGTGAGCATGGCGATCCTCATCGCCCGCCCTCCAGCGGCACGAACCGGTACTGCCCACCCGTGGCTTCGGCGATCAGCTGCAACTGCCGCGCAGCCTCGGGGTCGCCGAAGGCCACGCAATGCACCGGAATCACGCCGCCTCGCACGGTGACCAACTTGATGATCGCGGCCGGATCCTCGGCCGGAATCAGTCCATCGGTCATGAAGAAGATGGCATCCGGCGGCGTGGCATCGGTCATCACCTGCTCGAATGCGTGCATGGGCGTGGTGCCGCCGTAGGGTCGCACGCCGCCGATCCACGCACCGAACTGGTCGATGTCCGCCGCACGCGCCTTGCGAAAACCGCGATCGGGAAACAGCGTGTTGGAGGTGTCGAAGAAGCACACGCGGAACTGCGCGAAGTCGGGCAAGGCCCGCACGCTGCGCATGAGCTCCGTGACCGCCTGCTTCATCTTGTCCTGCGCCTGCATGCTGCCGCTCTTGTCCACGATGAAGGCGAAGCGCTTGCCGCTGGCGCGCGCACCGAAAAAGGTGGTGGCCGCCATGCCACCGCCCCCGGTGCCAGACGCCGCAACAACCGCCGGCCCAGGCGCAAGTGCAGGCGCCGCGGCCGCGACATCGAACGCCCCTTGCGGATTCGACGCCGCAAACGCATCCGTGTCAGTCGCCGCGCTCATCGCGGCGGGATCGATCGCGGGATTGGCAGGCGCCTCCATCGGCATGGCAGGCATGGGCACCGGCGCGGCCGGCGGCGGACCGTCGCCCGCATCCTCGCCCGGCGTGGGCGCCACCGTTTCCACCAGCACCGCCTGTTGCACACGCTCGGGTCGTTCCACACGCACGCTCGCAAGCCACAGCGCCAGCAGCAGGTGCAGCGGCAAGGACAACGCCAGTGCCGCCACGATCACCGGCCACACACTGCGCCGACTGGTCGGTGCGCGCGGGTCGGCCGGCGGCTGCGTGGCGATCGGTTGGGGCACTTTGACGGGTTCCTCATGCAGCCACGGGGCGGCAAGCGCGATTCTAGGGAAACAGACCGCGCGAACCGCTTGACCAATCGACCGCGCCGTCGTTGAATCGGCCCCCGAGGAACCACCCGTGGCAAGCCCCTACAAGCGCGTCGTCCTGAAGGTCAGCGGAGAGAGCTTTGCCCAGGAGGGCCAGCTCGGCATCAGCCCCGAGGAACTCACCGTGATCGCGGGCGAGATCGCGCAGGCGCGTCGCGCCAGCCCCGACACCCAGATCGCCGTGGTGGTGGGCGGTGGCAACATCGTGCGCGGCGCGCGCCTGGCCGAGAAGGGCCGCATCGCGCAGAGCACCGCCGACTACATGGGCATGCTGGGCACGGTCATCAACGGCCTCGCCCTGCGCGAGGCGCTGGAAGGCCAGGGCATTCCCAGTCGCCTGCTCACCGCGCTGCAGATCACCGCGGTGGCTGAACCCTTCATCCGTGGTCGCGCCATGCGCCACATGGAGAAGGGGCGCGTGATCGTGCTGGCCGCCGGCACGGGCAACCCGTTCTTCACCACCGACACCTGCGCCAGCCTGCGCGCCGTCGAGCTGCAGGCGCAGGTGCTGCTGAAGGCCACCAAGGTGGACGGCATCTACACCGCCGATCCGCGCAAGGACCCGTCGGCGAAGAAGTACGAGACGCTTCGCTTCAGCGAAGTGCTGGAAAAGCGCCTGGCCTGGCCGTGATGGATCTCACCGCCATGACCATGTGCATGGAGCACAACCTGCCGGTGGAGGTGTTCGACTTCCGCACCGCGGGCAACGTGAAGCGCGCCGTGCTCGGCGAGCGCATCGGCACGCTGGTCAGCAACGGCTGATCCACGCGGGTGGGCCGCGGCAACCCTGCTATTCTCGCCGCCTCACCCCAAGGAGAACGCCGTGGACCTGGACACCATCCTGCTGGAATGTGAAGAGCGCATGGAGAAGAGCGTGGACTACCTCGCTCGCGAACTGCGTGGCATGCGCACCGGCCGCGCCAACACGGCGATGCTGGAGTACATCAAGGTGGACTACTACGGCAGCATGACCGACCTGCGCGAGCTGGCCGCCATCAACGTGGCCGAGGCCACGCAGCTGCTGGTGAAGCCCTTCGACCCCGGCGCCAAGAGCGAGATCATCAAGGCCATCGAGAAGTCGGGCCTGGGCCTGAACCCGATGAGCGAAGGCAACGCGATCCGCATCAACGTGCCCGCGCCCAGCGCCGACCGTCGCAAGCAGCTCGCCGTGCAGGTGAAGAAGCTGGCGGAAGAGAGCAAGATCACCATCCGCAACGAGCGCCGCGACGCCAACAAGGCCGTGGATGCGCTGGCCGCCGACAAGAAGGCGGGCGTGACCGAGGACATGGCCAAGAGCGCCAAGGAAGACATCGACGACTTCACCAAGAAGCACACCGCGAAGCTGGATGAACTCGCCGACAAGAAGGTGGCCGAGATCGAGGAGGTCTGAGGCCCCGTGCGCTGTCCCTTCTGCGACGCCGACAACGACAAGGTGATCGACAGCCGTCCCGGCGAGGACGGCTCGGCGATCCGTCGGCGACGCGAGTGTCTGGCGTGCGAGAAGCGGTTCACCACCTATGAGCGCCTCGAGCGCGCGGCGCGCCTGATGGTGGTGAAGCGCGACGGCAGCCGCGTGCCCTTCGACAGCGGCAGCCTTGCGCGCGGCCTGCAGGCGGCGTGCGGCAAGCGACCCATCGCGCAGGACGCCAAGGATCGCCTGTGCCAGGAACTGGAAGACGAGCTGCACCGCGAGTTCGATCGCGAGGTGGCCAGCGCCGAGATCGGCCGCCGCCTGGCCACGCGCCTGCGCGATCTGGATCCCATCGCCTACGTGCGCTTCGCCAGCGAGCACTACGGCTTCGCCAGCATCGAGGAATTCGCCGCCGAGATGGTGGCGCTGCAGAACCGGCCGCGTCCTCTTCCCAATGAACGCGAGCTTTTCCCGCCCGCACGACCCGAGCGAACCTGAACCATGCCAGTCATCACGCTGCCCGACGGAAGCCGCCGCACCTACGACCGCACCGTGACCGCCGCCGAGGTGGCCGCCGACATCGGCGCCGGCCTGGCCAAGGCCGCGCTGGGCGCCAAGATCGACGGCCAGTTGAGCGATCTCTCCACGCGCATCGAGCGCGACGCGGCGCTGGCCATCGTCACGCCCAAGTCGCGCGATGGCGCGGTGGACGCCGACGCGCTGTTCCTGCTGCGCCACAGCGCCGCGCACGTGATGGCCGAGGCGATCACGCGCCTGTATCCGGGCACGCAGCTGGTGTACGGCCCGCCCGTCGAGCAGGGCTTCTACTACGACATGGCCTTCCCCGGCGGCAAGGCGCCAAGCACCGAGGACTTCGCGGCGATCGAGGCGGAGATGGCGAAGATCGTGGCGGAAAACCGCCCCTTCACGCGCTACGAGATGCCTTCCGGCGAGGGCATGAAGAAGGTGCAGGGCGAGGGCAGCAAGTACAAGCTGGACAACGCGCAGCGCGCCTGCGACGCCGGCAGCGCCACGCTGAGCTGGTACGCCACCGGCACGCCCGGCACCAACTGGGAAGACCTGTGCCGCGGACCGCACGTGCCAAGCACCGGCCGCATCGGCGCCTTCAAGGTGATGAGCCTGGGCAGCAGCTACTGGCACGGCGACGAGAAGAGCGACCGCCTCACCCGCGTGTACGGCGTGGCCTTCGCCACCAAGCCCGAACTCGAGGCGCACATGAAGCTGCTGGAAGAGGCCAAGGCGCGCGATCACCGCGTGCTGGGCAAGCAGCTGCGCCTGTTCCACATCGACGAGATGGTGGGCCAGGGCCTGATCCTGTGGACGCCCAAGGGCAGCATCGTGCGGCAGGAGCTGCAGAACTTCATCAGCGAGGAACTGCGCAAGCAGGACTACACGCAGGTGTTCACGCCGCACATCGGCAAGCTGGACCTGTACCGCACCAGCGGCCACTTCCCCTACTACCGCGAGAGCCAGTATCCGCCCATCGTGGAGCCGGAGCAGATGAGCGCGATGGCG
>RFQW01000401.1 GCA_009924765.1 Planctomycetota bacterium
CAGTTCCACCATGATGTCTTCAAGTGTGGTGGCGTTCGACTCGAAGGCGCCGCTGAGCGGATAGCAGCCCAGCGTGCGGAATCGCACCATGCGCCGCTGGATGCGCTCGCCCGGCAGCAGCCGCATGCGGTCGTCATCCACCATCAGCAGCAGGCCGTCGCGTTCCACCACGGGGCGCATCTTGGCGAAGTACAGCGGCACCACCGGAATGCCCTCGCGCAGGATGTACTCCCACACGTCGAGTTCGGTCCAGTTGCTCAGCGGGAACACGCGGATGCTCTCGCCCTTGGCCTTGCCCGCGTTGTACAGGTTCCACACCTCGGGGCGCTGGTTCTTCGGGTCCCAGCGATGCGTGCTGGTGCGGAAGCTGAAGATGCGCTCCTTGGCGCGGCTCTTCTCCTCGTCGCGGCGTGCGCCGCCGAACGCCAGATCGAACTTGTGCAGATCCAGCGCCTGCTTCAGGCCCTCGGTCTTGGTGATGTGCGTGTGCAGCTGCGAACCGTGATCGAAGGGGTTGATGTCGCGCGCGATCGCCTCGGGGTTCACGTGCACGATCAGCGGCATGCCGCTCTGCTTCGCGATGAACTCGCGGAACAGGTACATCTCCTGGAACTTCCAGCGCGTGTCGATGTGCATCAGCGGGAAGGGCGGCGGCGCGGGGAAGAACGCCTTGCGCGCAAGGTGCACCATCACCGAGCTGTCCTTGCCCACCGAGTACAGCATGACCGGGTTCTCGCTCTCGGCAACGGCTTCGCGCAGGATGTGGATGCTTTCGGCCTCCAGACGATCAAGATGGCTGCGCGCAGCGCCGGTGGTGCGCGGCAGGGGTCGCGCGGCGGGCACCTCGAGCACCGGCTGCAGGTACAGAAGATCCATCGCCACGTCGTCGATGGCGCTGCATGCGCGAGCCAGCGTGGTGAGCGAACCGGACGGGAACACGCTGATCGGCTTCGCCGCGTGTGCCTGCAGCATGCGCAGCGCGCTCTCGACATGCCGTGCTTCCGGTTTGTCCGTGGCCAATGGCACCCAGAAGTTGGCGCCGCGCGCGTCGTTGGCGGTGAGGCAGGCGTGGCCTGTCGGCAGCGTGTGCAACTGCGCGAACAGCACCAGGCGGCGCTTGCTGCGCGCCTCATCGAGCAGCCAGTCGAGAATCAGTCTGTTGGGAACGCGACCCGCGGCGTCGCGCAGCGACTCGGCATCGACCGGTTCGGGCACGATCTGCAGGTCGCGCAGCCTTCGCTCCGCAGTGCGCTTGGTGTCGCAGTGCCCCGCGGCCTGCAGGTGGGTGAACGCCGCGTCGGTGTCCCAGGCCTTGGGAGCATCCAGCCCGAGCAGGTCATTGGTGGGTTGGTACAGCATGTGTCGCAAAATGCAATCGGCGATCTGCAATGTATCCAGAAGTTGTTTCTGACACGAATTGATTCGCGCGTTAGACTGAAACAACATCATGCGACATGGCTTATCAGACATCGAATTGGCGAATCGGCTTCCTGACATCGCCAAAGCAGCAGGTGACGCGATTCTGGATGTCTACAACAGTTCGCAGGCCATGCAGGGGCGGGGCGTGCAGCACAAGGCCGATGCAAGTCCGCTGACCGAGGCCGACCTGAGCGCCCACCGCGTGATCGTGCACCAACTCGCTGCCCTGGGCACCCAGATCCCGATCGTGTCCGAGGAAGATGAAGCCTCGCACGCGCGCCGCGTGCCAGCTGGCGCCTTCTGGATCATCGATCCGCTTGATGGCACCAAGGAGTTCATCGCGCGCAACGGGCAGTTCACCGTGAACATCGCCCTGGTGCGTGATGGTGCGCCGGTGCTGGGCGTGGTGTACGCGCCGGTGCTTGATGAGATGTTCTGGAACGTGCCCGAGCAGGGTGCATGGGTGCGTCGAGCGGGAGCCACGCATCGCGTGCATGTGGCCACGAAGACGGCTCGCGCCGACCAGCCCGTTCGGGTGCTCGCCAGTCGCAGTCACATGACACCTGAAACGGAGGCATTCATTCGCTCGCTTGGCGCGCATGAAGTGGTGCAGGCAGGCAGCTCGCTGAAGTTCTGCCGCATCGCCGAGGGAGCGGCCGACTGCTATCCGCGTCTGGGTCCCACCTGCGAATGGGACACGGCTGCCGCGCAGGCCGTTCTGGAGGCTGCGGGTGGCCATGTG
>RFQW01000402.1 GCA_009924765.1 Planctomycetota bacterium
AACCTGATGAACCTCACGCAGCGGAGCGCGCTGTTCGCGATCCTCTCGCTGGGCGCGGGGCTGGTGATCGTGACCGGGGGCATCGACCTCTCGATCGGCTCCGTGGTGTGCCTGGCCGGCATCGCCACGCCGTGGCTGCTGGTGGAGCGCGAATGGTCGCCGTGGGCGGTGATCCCCACCGTGCTTGCCGGAAGCGCGCTCATCGGCCTGGCGCACGGGCTGCTGGTCACGCGCCTGCGGCTGCAGCCGTTCCTGGTGACGCTGTGCGGGCTGCTGCTCTACCGCGGCATCGCGCGCTGGATGACGGGCGACCAGTCGCAGGGCTTCCAGGGCGAGTTCGAGGGCGTGCGCTCCATTGCGCTGGCCAAGTTCCCGGTGGGCTTCGAGAACTACCGGCTGCCTGCCACGGTCATTCCGCTGGTGCTGCTCTCCGTGGCCATCGCGCTCTTCCTGCACCGCACGGTGTGGGGACGATGGCTCCTGGCCACCGGGCGCAACGAGAGTGCGGCGCGCTACTCGGGCGTGCCCACCGCGCGGCTGGTCACGCTGGCGTACGTGGCGTGCAGCCTGCTGGCCGGCTTCGGCGGCATGCTCTTCATCTTCGACATCGGCAGCGCGCAGCCGAGCGACTTCGGCAACTTCTACGAGCTGTACGCCATCGCGGCGGCCGTGCTGGGCGGCTGCAGCCTGCGCGGCGGCGAGGCCAGCGTGGTGGGTATCGTCCTCGGTGCCGCCACGCTGCAGGTGCTGCGCACCGCCATCATCCTGCTGGGGCTCAGTTCCCAGCTTGAATTCGCAGTGATCGGCACCGTGCTCCTGGTGGGCGTGGCCGCCGACGAACTCATCCGCCGCTTCCATGCCAGGCGCATGGAGCGCGCGGTGTCCTGAACCACCGCATCGACGCACGAACGCAAGGAGCACCATGTTCGCCACCACCATCGCCTCGCTCGCATCCGTCGCCTCCGTCGCCACGCTGCTCGCCATGACTGCACCCGTGATGCCCGCCTCGCCGTTGGGCGCACCCAGCATCGAGGTGTCCGACTGGGGAACGCTGGAAGGCAAGACCGTCCACCTCTGGACGCTGAGGAACGCCACGGGCATGACGATGAAGGTGTCCGACTACGGCACCATCGTCACCGAGCTCTGGGTGCCCGACGCCAAGGGGCAGATGGTGGACGTGGTGCTCGGCCGCCCGTCGCTGCAGGCGTACATCGAGCGCACGCAGTACTTCGGATGCACCGCCGGCCGCTGCGCCAACCGCATCGCCAAGGGGCAGTTCACCATCGACGGCAAGGCGTGCCAGGTCACCTGCAACAACGGTCCCAATTGCCTGCACGGCGGCGCGAAGGGATTCGACAAGCGCCTCTGGGACGGCAAGGCGGGCATGGTGAACGGCGATCCGTCGATCACCTTCACCTACGTGAGCGCCGCCGGCGAGGAGGGCTTCCCCGGCACGTGCACGGCCAAGGTGACGTACACGCTCACCGCGAAGAACGAGCTGGCGGTCGACATGCAGGCCACCACCGACGCGCCCACCTGCGTCAACCTGGCACACCACACGTATTGGAACCTGGGCGGCCAGGGCTCGGGCTCCATCCTCGACCACGAGCTCACGCTCAATGCCGACCGCTACACGCCCGTGGACGCCGCGCTCATCACCACCGGCGAGATCACGGACGTCGCCGGCACGCCGCTCGATTTCCGCACGCAGAAGGCCATCGGCACGGACTTCGCCAAGCTTCCCGCCACCAAGGACGACCCGGGCGGCTACGACCACAACTTCGTGGTGAACGGCGCGGCGGGCTCGATGCGCACCTGTGCCACCGTGCGCAGCCCGAAGACCGGCATCGTGATGACGGTGTCGAGCGACCAGCCCGGCATCCAGTTCTACTCAGGCAACTTCCTCGACGGCGTCCCCGGCAAGGGCACCGCCACGTACGCCAAGAACGACGGCCTGTGCCTCGAGACGCAGGCGTTCCCCGACAGCATCAACAAGCAAGGCAAGGCCGGATGGCCCGACGTGGTCCTGCGCCCGGGCAAGACCTACTCGCACCGCATGGTGCACGCGTTCAGCGTGAAGCAGTAAATTGGTGTCGTATGCATCTGGCACCAATTTCCCGGGGAAATTGGTGCCAGATGCATACGACACCAATTT
>RFQW01000403.1 GCA_009924765.1 Planctomycetota bacterium
GAGGAGGCAGTGCTGTGGCACGCGGGCGAGGCGCAGCGCGCACGGGATGCGTTCGTGAACATGTCGGCGCAGGATCGCGCGGCGTTGCTGGCATTCCTGCGCTCGCTGTGAGGTTTGCGGGCGACGATCCACGCCTCGCCACGGAACTCGGGCTTGAGGCATGCATGACAAGCGTCTTCGATCCCGCGCGGGAAGTCCGGAGCGCCTACCCTCGACCCACTTTCCGGCGCGGCCGGCGGCCCCCAGCGAGAAGAGGATCAACCACCATGCGACGCCTGCAAGCATTCTGCGCACTGCTCCTGTCGGTTCCCTTGATCGGTTCCGCCGCAAACCACGTCTTCAAGTGGGTCAAGCCGCCGATGAGCGACGGCTCGCGCGGCGCACAGATGTGGGAGCTGATCCGTGACGGCGGCCTGATGGACTGGCTTGCGGTCGGGCACCTGCTGCTCGGCATCCTGCTGCTCGTGCCGCGCACGCGGTTCGCGGCGGGCGTGATGCAACTGCCGATCACGATCGGAATCGTCGCGTTCAACGCGACGATGTTCCCGCGGGGCGTCGCCCTTTCGATCGGAATGCTCGTGGTGAATCTCTGCGTGGTGCTGCAGCCGCGGGACCTTCGCCGCCTGCTGGCGCCTTCGGCGAGCTGACCGCCGCGGCGCGAGGCCGCTACAAGCTGGAAATCACGCAGATCGCACCGCTCATGGCCAGCATCAGCGCCGCAGGAACGTACTTCGACACGGCATCGCCCACCTTCAGGTGCATGGCGACCGCGCCCAGCATGAGCACTACAACCACTGCCGCCGCAGGCAGCACCACGGGCCGATACCCCAGCCCCACCAGCAGCAGCACGCCGCAGATGATCTTCAGGCCACCCACGATGTAGAACATCGGTGCCGGCAGCCCATAGGTCGCGAACTCTTCCTTCAGGTTCTTCGCCGCGCCTCCGCGATAGGCGGTCGCGCTCTCGCGACGCAGAAGCCACACGTTCAAAAGGCCAACGCCGACGATGACTTGGAGAATCGATCCGATCATGTTCTGCATTTGATCCACGATATCCGATGACCGGAGGCCTCGTCGGGCCTAGAGTCGTCGCTTGTCCACCCCGATGCAAATCGCCTTCGAAATCGCCCGCGCGCTGTCGGCCATTGCGTTCCTCTTCTACGGAATCGCCTGCCTCGTCACCACGCGCATGAAGGTCGAGTTCAAGCGCTACGGACTTGCGCGATTCCGAAATCTGGTCGGCGCATTGGAGTTCCTGGGGGCGCTTGGGCTGCTGGTTGGCTATTTCAGCCACCCCGTGCTTGTTCTGGCCGCCGCCGGCCTCGCGCTCACCATGCTGATGGGCATCCTCACGCGCATCCGCATCGGCGACTCGCTGGTCCAGACCCTTCCAGCGGTCGTGCTGCTGATCCTGAACGCCTTCGTGCTTGGTGTCGCGGTCACGCGCGGCTAAGCGAGACGCGCGCATGTGGCGGCGCACTCCGCCACCGAAACGGCGCCCGTCACGTCCGTACGCCACCGCGACGTCGATCAGCTCTGGTCGCGGCGACGCCGTCCCGCCAGACCCGCCACCCCGAGCAGCGCGAACGCACCCGGAGCAGGCACCGTCACGCTCGGGGCAAACGACAGGCTGAACAGGGTTTCGAGGGTTTGGTCACCAATGCCGGCGCGTTCGGACATTGAGAAGTGGAACTTGTAGTAATCACCGTTGTTCAGGCAGTCCACCAGCGCTGCGCTCAAGTTGACGGGCCCCGGAGTCGTAACCCTGATCGAGTCCGCGAGGAGTTGGTGGTTGGCGTCGTAGTGCGAGATGGCCACGACATCCTCCAGACCAAGCTGCGCCGTCAGCGAGAAGGTGTAGTTGCCGTACACGGTGAAGTACTGGTCGACGTCCGCCGTGGTGGTGTAACCCTTGCCGAAACGTCGCGTAAATTCAAAGGGAAAGTCGGTGCCGGTGAACTGATCCACTTGGCAGCCGCCGACACCGGTCTGACTGAATTGGACCCAGTTGTCCGTGGGATTGCCGTCGACGTGCCAGGTGTAATCCTGCGTATACGTGCTGGGGTTGTAACCAAAGATCTCAATGTCAGCCCGCGAACTCGGTCCGCCTGATGGTCGACCCGGAAAGCCCACCACGCCAGCGTGG
>RFQW01000404.1 GCA_009924765.1 Planctomycetota bacterium
ACGGTGGTGGGGTTGGCGGCGATCCACTGCAGCAGGCTGATGATGTTGGCGCCAGGCTCCACCGGGGCGGTGAAGGTTTCGGTGCGGCGCGGGGCGTTGGGGCCGTCCTGGCGGACGATCTTCACGGTGACGGTGCGGGCGGGGGCATCAGTCTTGGGAGCGACCATGGGGCGATCCTATTCGGGTCGCGGCCCGGAGTCACCTGTTGGCGAACCGGGGGGAATTCGGCCGATACAGCCCCCATGCCCGCATGGATCCGCCTGCTGCGCCCCGGCGACTGGACGAAGAACGTCTTCGTGCTGCTGCCTGCCGTGTTCTGGCTGTCGGGGCAGGGCAAGGGTTTGGCCGAGGCGGATGTGTGGGCCAAGGTGTGGCCGCTGCTGGAGGCGTTCGGGTGCTTCTGCCTGGCGGCCAGCGGCAGCTACTGCGTGAACGATGCCCTGGACGCGGCGAAGGACCGGCTGCATCCGGTGAAGCGGCGTCGGCCGGTGGCGTCGGGGGCGATCGGCGCTGGGGCAGCCGTGGTCGTTGGGTGTGTGCTGCAGATTGCGGCGGTGGCCATCGGCTTCCTGATGGTGAGTCGCGTGGTGGGCGCCTGCCTGCTCGTGTATCTGGTGTTGCAGGCGCTGTACAACGTGCGACTGAAGCGCGTGCCGCTGGTGGATGTGTCGGTGCTGGCCACGGGGTTCTGTCTGCGCGCGGCTGGCGGTGCGGCGGCGATCGGGGTGCAGATGAGCGTGTGGCTGCTGCTGTGCGTGTTCTTCCTGACGCTGTTCCTGGGATTCACGAAGCGGCTGTGCGATCTGGCGGCCGCCGAGAACGCGCGTGCAGCTGGCGAGCATGTGGATTGGAAGCCGCGCGCCGGCTACGAGTCGCGTGATCAGATGAACTGGCTGCTGGGTGTGAGCGGTGCGCTGGTGGTGATGCTGTACGTGATGTACACGCTGTCACCGCATGCGGATCGGCTGTACGGCGCGCGGACGGTTGGCTTGTCATTGCTGACGCCATTGGCGCTGGTTGCGATCCACCGCTTCTACCGTCGTGCCAATCTGGGACTGAGCGACGCGCCGCTTGAAACCCTTCGGACGGATCGTGTGCTGTTGATCACGATCGCGGCATTCTCGCTGGGGACGCTCGCTTGTCTGCAATCCGCGTCGATCGAGTCCCTATTGAATGGCCTGTTGGTCCGATGATGTCGGAGGGCTCGCCATGAGGGAAGAGAAAGCTCGCCTCGCATTGGCGGCACCGATCCAACCGGGGTGGCGGTGGTTTGCCGTGGTCGCGCTGATCTGCCTGGGCATCGTGGTTCCGGCCATCCTCGCCGGCGGTGGTGGCTCAAGTCAGGCGCGGGACTTTCGGGGCTATCACGCGATCGAAATTCGTCGCATTCAGTCGCAGTGGCCTGCACCGGACCTTCGAGACTCGTGCACATCGACGACGCCGGGCTTCCATTTGGTTCTTGGCGGACTTGCGGCGGTGGGCCTCCCAGCCACTTCACTGAGGCTCGTTGGCGGGCTGTCGGCGATCCTTGCGTGGTTGGTGATCTGGCGCGTTGCAGCTGTCTGGACCACCCCATTCCGGGCCTTGATCGTCGCGGCGCCTCTGGCGATGTCGAGTTACCTGCTGGGCTCTGCGGTGTGGACCACAACCGATGCACTGGCCATCGGCCTTGCAGCAGCCACGCTTGCCGTTGGCATGCTTGGCTGCGGCAATCTGGCGTCCAGCCTTGTTGCCGGCCTTGTTGGAACGGGTGCAGTGGCAGTGCGCCAGATCCTTGTCTGGACGATCATTCCGGCTGCGTTACGAGCCTTGCGAGCCGACGATGCATCGAAGCATGCCCGCGTATGGAGCGTCATACTGGCCGTTGGACTGCCGGCGATTACGGTGGGTTCTTTCATGCTCGTGTGGGGCGGTTCCGTGCCCCCGCGGTTTCATGATTACCACAAGGCCGTGTGGAACCCCGCCGCGATCACGTTCGTGCTGGCCAGTTTCGGCTTGTTCGGCACGGTGTTGATTCCTGGCATCTGGCTGCGCCTGGACCGTGCAGCGCGGAGGGGTTGCCTGATCATGGCGGTGTGCACGGCGGTGGTCGGCGCGACTCCGCGCAGCGACTATCGCAAAGTGCTTGCCCCTGAAGAGCAGGCGA
>RFQW01000405.1 GCA_009924765.1 Planctomycetota bacterium
CCCTGCACGGGTTGCCAGGCCCGCTGCGCCGGCACCGCTTCCGCGCCCGGCAACGGCGCGCCTGCTTCCTCTGCCGGGGGGCTCACCTCTTCATCCCGCAGCAAGAACGCCGCCACCCGCCGATGCTCAGGCGTCACGCACCCGCCTCGCCCAGCGCCAGCCGCAACGCATCAACCGCCTGCAGCTCGATCTCGCTCTCGCGCACGCCCTCGGCGCGCAGGTTGGATTCGATAGCGGCACGCAGCCGTCGCGACACCAGCTTCACCATGGCCTCAAGCGCGTTCATGGCAAGCCCCGTCTCGCCCTGCAGCGCGGCGTAGGTGATGCCATCCACCGCGCGGCGCCGGAACACCGTCCACGCCTGCGCGCGACCTTCGGCGACAAGCGCGTCGCCCACTTCCTTCACCGCCGCCTGCACCAACCCTTCAGCCCACGCGCGTTCGAGCGCAGCCACCGCATCCACATCGTGCGAGGCATCCGCAGGCAAGGCCGCTTCAGCCTCGCGTGCGGTGCGCCGCGCGTCGGCGCGCACCCGCTCGCGCAACGACAGCAGCAGGCCGTTGGCAAGCCATCGTCGCAGCGGCAGACCACTGGCCAGCCACGATTCCAGATAGTCGGCGCGCGCAAGACGACTTGCGAAGAACGCGTTCACCAGGTCGGCTGGCTCATCCAGACGAGCAAACCGCGAGCTTCGCACATAGGCCTGCAGCGGCTCGAAGTAGCGCTGCATCACGTGGGCGTTCACGCGATCGCGCGCGGCGCGCGCATCAGTACCATCACCGCGAGCCACAAACAGCGTCTCGCTGATCCACGTCTGGTGCGTGCTTGGAAAGTCGTGCAGAGGTCCCGGGCCCAGAGGTCCCGGGCCCGGCATGGGGGCAGCGTAGTGATGACGGGCCTGACGCAACGTTGGTCCCTGAGACAAAGTCCTATATGTATTACGCCTTCTCAGCAGAAATTCGGCACTTCTCAAAGCCTTTTCATCCATATACGATACGCTTCTGTCATGATCACGATGACCATCAACCGCTCACTCCGGTCGCAGCGCGAGGCACTCGGCATGACCTTCGCCGACCTGTCGCGCCGAAGCGGCGTGCCCGAGCCAACCGTCAAGCGCATTCTTGGCAACGGACATCAGCAGGCATCGCTTCACAACGTGGCCGCGGTGGCCGACGCGCTTGGCATGCCCCTGCACCTTCAGGCACAGGATCCACAGGCCATGCGACAGGCCGAGGCGCGGCGCAAGGCCGAGGCCATCACGCGCATGGCCCAGGCCACCAGTGGCCTTGAAGGTCAGGCGGTCAACGACGCCGTGTTCGAGCAACTTGTGCAGCGTGCGGCCGTGCAGTTGCTCAACGGGTCACGCCGCCGCCTCTGGTTCCGCTGATCCGGTTCATGCTTGGCAATGCGCGAGAGGGAGAGACGCCACTTCCAGACCTCTCTGGTCTGAAGTTGCGGCACATTCAGACTCGCTCGCAACTCGATGCGGCCGAGATTGCCAACATCCAGTCGGCGCTGCTTCGCTACATGACGCGGCCACCCAGCGCACGCGACGCGCCGTTCGATGTTCCGTGGCTGCTGCGACTGCACCGACAGATGTTCGGTGAAGTGTGGGCATGGGCTGGCACCACGCGCCGCCACGGCACGAACATCGGCGTGGACCCCATGCACATTCACGTGCGGCTGCATGACCTGTGCGCTGATCTACATGCGTGGCAGCATGCGCAAATGCCGCTGCTCGAGCAAGGGGCGCGGCTGCATCATCGCGCCGTCTCGATTCATCCGTTCGCCAACGGCAATGGTCGATGGTCGCGACTGCTGGCAAACATTTGGCTGCTTCGACACGGCCGCCGCGTGGTGCGCTGGCCCGAAACGGTGATTGGCTGCGAAAGCCCGCTTCGAAGCGATTACCTGCGCGCCGTTCGTGCGGCTGATCGTGGCGATCTGGATCCGCTCATCGCCATGCACGCAGCACACGAATCCGACCCATTCGCTTTCAAGTAATTCAAAGCGAGCTCGCCGTCGCCGTCAGCCCCTCGGCGGGATCCAGAGGCGCGGAGGCGAGCCACCCAACTCGTTGCGCCGGACCTGCACACCGAGCCGCAGCGCCGATGAATAGCCGCGGCGTATGCGAAGC
>RFQW01000406.1 GCA_009924765.1 Planctomycetota bacterium
ATAGGGACGCACCGCAGCGTAGGCCCAGTCGAGACTGTTCACGCTACCTGGCAGATCGTCGCCTGCGCGCAGCACGGTGCCGCCATCCAGATGGAACACCACGCCGTTGATCGGCGCATCGCTGTACTCCTGCAGCAGCGGCTGCATGTTCGTGGCCGCCTGCTGGTACTGGCCGCTGTCGTAGGCGGCGATCACGCCCGACATCTTGCGGTCATAGCCGCACGCGCACAGCAGCGCGAAGGACAGCAGCAGCGCGGAACGAACGGTGCGCCGCATGCTCAGGGAACGACCGGTGCCGCCACGCCACCCCAGAACGACGGCACCACCAGCGGCGGTGCCTGCTTGGTGTCGACCTTGTAGTTCACCACGTACTGCGAGTTGGCGAAGAACTGCGCCACGCCTCGAAGCACCTCCACCTGCGCGTCGGTGAGCTGCTGACCCTGCTTCAGGTCCTGCAGCACCTTGGTGGTGGTGAGCCAGCGCGCGTAGGTGTCGGCATCCATCTGCAGCGCCACGCGCAGATCGAAGCCGTCGGTGATGTTCACCGTGGCTTCCCAGGGCTTGAAGCCGGGACCGCGCAGCCGCAGCTTGTGCAGGCCGGGCGTGGTGCGGAACGCGTTGGGCGTGGTGCCCACGGTGATGCCGTCCACATCGACGGCCACACCCAGCGGTGAAACGCTGAGCGGATTGGCGGCCACCGTGTAGCGGTTCGATGCGGGATCCATCACGATGTTGGGCACGTTCACGTCGAGCATGGTGCAGCTCACCGTGAAGCCCACGCCACCAAGCGCCGCAGGCGGCGGAAGCGTGCGCGACTTGCACTGCTTCGCCATCACGGCGGTCAGGTTGGCGGCCACCTGCTTGATCAGCGGATCGATGAGGTCGGCGCCCTGCTGCAGGTTGGGCGTGCCGCGTGGCGCTGCCCGAGTCGATCACCGTGCCCTGCGCGCGATCGAGCAGGCGATAGGTGGCATCGAGGGTCTGGCTCAGCACCTCGGTCTGCACGCCGTAACCCTCGAACTTCTGGATCTGCGACGCGAGGCTGGTGAGGCTGACCGTCAGCACGTAGTCGGCGTTCATGTTGCGAGCCAGCGCCACGGCGCTGGTCTGGTCGCTGAGCAGACGATCGGCCTCGGCCATCGGATCCTGCGGCGTGCCGGCGTTGGCGCCCGCGGCGCTGAAGCGCTTCACCGCGTTGATCACGTCCTCGCGACTGAGCGTGGTGAAGCAGAGCTCGCCCACCTTGGCCACCACGAAGTCCTCCATCACCATCACCTTCTCGGGATCGATCTTGCAGCCGCGGTTCTTCACGAAGATGGCGGCCACCGGGCGAGTGGATGCCGTCGCGGGCGCGGCGGGTTCCGCGGCGGCGGTTGCGGAAGGCTTCGATGCCGGCACCGCAGATGCATCGGCAGGTGTCGTCGACTGCGTGGATGGTGCGGCGGCTGGCGCGGCGGGCAGTGGCGGCAGTGCGGGCGGTTCTTCCAACGCATCACCGCGCACGGCGCCCGGGCTGGTTGTTGGCGCATCCGAAGCCGGCGGCATGGGTGGCATCGGCGGCGGCGCGGGCGCTGCGGGCACGGAAGCGGCGCACGCATCGGGCGACGGGCGCAGGATGCATCCCTTCGCCACGCCGCGGTTCTCGCCGCACACCTCGCCCATGGCCATCTTCGGCATCACGCCGGTGATGCGGATCGCGCCCACAAGCACCTCTTCCGAGCCCAGCTTCTCGCCGGTGTCCGGATCGGTCAGCGCCTCGCCCTGCGCGAACACCTTCCACGTCTGGCCGATCGCGATGCCGGTGCCATCGCCGCGGTTCAGCGTGACCTGACCGTCGCGCACCACCAGCACCTTCGCGGGCAGCAGCACATCCATCACGCGCGCGGCGATCTTCTCCGACATCTGGCGCGCCATCTCCTGCAGCGCCTTCTCGGTGAGGTTGCTGCCCTTCTCGCCGGTCAGGAACTCGGGGTTGCGCACGAAGTCGCTGTTGTCCAGCTGCAGGTTGGGTGCCTCGAGCAGCTTGCCCGTGGTGGTGTCGTAGATCTTGGCCACCACGCTCAGGCGCACCTGTCGGCGCGTGGCCTTCTTGCCGATCTCCTTGAAATCCGCTTCCTGCACGTTGTCCTGGAA
>RFQW01000407.1 GCA_009924765.1 Planctomycetota bacterium
GGCGCTGCGGGTGCTGGTGCAACCTCCGCGCTCTTGCATGCGGCAACCGACAGCGTGCACAGCAGTGCGCACGCAATCACGCGAAGCCCGCGCATCAGGGCACCCACCATCCAATGTCCTGCACGGGTGGTGCAGGTGCATCCTGTCCGGCCGCCATGCGATCGGTCCACGCGGCCAGCGTGTTCGCGGTCTGCGCGATCGACGCTTGCAGCCAACGCGCCATGTCGGGCGTGCACGCGGCGGGTTCAAGCGAAGGCTGCCACGTTGGCCAGCGTTCAGCGATCGCAGCGGAAGCCCAGTCGCGGCCAATACGAACCATGGGCGTGTGCCAGCTCTTCGCGCCCAGCTGCACCAGCAGCGTGGCCGTGGGGCCGTTGCGCTCGGTGGCGTGCACAAACACCGTGGGTATGGCGCGTGCGTCGCACTGCCAGTCCGCGCCGAACAGTCCCGGCATCCACACACCAAGCGGTGCATGTCGAAGCAGCGTGCGCCACGCGAACTGTCCCGCAACATCGGGTGACCACGACCAGCCTTCGCTCGACCAGCGCGTCACATCCAGCCACGGACTGTCTTGCATGGCGTGCACGCCTGCGGCCAGTTGCTGCAACTGTGCGGTGGTTGCAGTCGGCCCGATCCATCGTGCGGCCACGGTCGCCGCATTCGCGCCGCTCGCAGCTTGCTGCAGACTCTTCGCAAGTGCATTCACGGCCACATTGGTCGCTTCACGCTCAGCCTTCAGTTGATCCGGCGGAACTTGCCGCAATTGTCGCGCGGCGCCGCGCAGCGCATCGGCCCATGGGCCGGGAGCTGCGGCCAGCACCGTGTTCGGTTGGCCATCGAGCAGTCCAGTGATCGACGACTGCGTCTGATCGGCCGGGTCGTGCGCGGACAATCGCCACGCAAGCGCCAGCAGCGACAGGCACGATGCCACCAACAGCACCGCAAGCGCAGCGGTCAGGCGACGCGCGGGCGAGCGTTTGGTGCTGCGACGCATGCGACGATCCAGGTCGCGCACAAACGCGGCGTAGGCGTCGTGCTGCATCTCCGGTGCGGCCAGCAGCCACTGATGCAGCGACTTCCAGTCGCTTGGGGCCAATGCGCCCACCGACTGTAGTGCAGCTTCCACCGCGGTCAGGTCGGCGCGTCGCGCTGCCGCCACCACCGACAGCATGCGAAGTTCGCGCAGAGGCGCCTCGCCACCTCGGTCAAGAGTGACCACGGCTTCGAGCGCCTGGTCGAACTGATCCGGCGCACCGGAAAGCGCCACCGCACGCGCATGCTGCACCGCGGTCTCGATCACGATGTTGGTCATGGCGTGCCTCCGGTAGCGGCGGGCAACGACTGTTCGCGCTTGAGCTGCTCAAGCAGCTTGGCGCCCTCTGACGGATCGATCACGCCAGCCAGCATGGAAGCCATCAGTGGAATGTGACTCGCCAGTGGCGTGTCCTTGGTCGTGGGGCTGGATGCGCGGTACCAGCCGTTGAACGGCGTGCTGGGCCACTTGCCCAGGTGATCCAGATCGGGATCGGCGAGAGCCTTCATCACCTGCGTGTCGGCCTTCAGTGTGGGGTGCTGCACCGTCATGTTGATCAGGGTGCGCGCGCTCACCGCCTGCTCGAATCGCGCCATCAACAGCGCGATCTGTCGCATGGTGTCGGCGCTGAGCGCGGAGGCGCCGGATTTCTCGTTCCCGAGATCGTCGGCGATGCCGGGCCTTCGCTTGCCGTCGTTGTCGAGCGTGACGAGTTGGTGCGTGGAATTGTGCAGTTCATTCAGGCTCTTTTCGACAGTATTCGCCTCGGCGCTTACCTCGCGCGCCTGCTTCATCAGCGCATCCAGCGCTTCAAGCCATGCCGTCTTATCGGGGCTGGGCGTGGCGGCAAGTTGTTCAACGCGCACGCGAAGATCGATCGCGTCGCGCAGCAGGTTCACCTGGGTGTCCCATGCGGCGGTTTGCGTTACTGGCGGCGGAGGCAGCGCGGGCGGAGGCGTCGGTGCAGGTGCGGGTGCAGGCGTCTGTGCAACGGGTTGCGCAGGCGGCGCCGACGGTTGCGGTGGTGCGGGCTGTGTGTTCGCCTCGGCCGGTGGCATGCCTGAACCAAACGACGGTGCCTCGCGGGTTCCGCCCTT
>RFQW01000408.1 GCA_009924765.1 Planctomycetota bacterium
CGACTGGCGGCCATGGAAGCGATCGTGGCCGAGGCCAAGGCACAGACGGCGCGGTTTCGTCAGCGCGTGCCGGAGACCGCGCAGGCCGAGCCCGCGAAGGGATTCAGCGCCACCATCGCGTACGCCACCGAGGTGGCGTGCGCTGCCGACGCGCAGCAGCGCCTGCGGCGTCTGAAGATTCCAGGGCTCTTCCGCGGTCCCATCCTGCTGGTGCCCGCGATCCTGCTGGGCATCGCGGCAGCGGCGGGTGGATGGGTGGCTGGCTTGCGTGGTCCCGGTCTTGGCGTTGCCGCAGGTGCCGGCGTGGTGCTCACGGCCATTGGCGCGGTGGCGCTGTGGTTCGTGGCGCGCAAGCAGGTTGCGCGCGCATGGCAGCCGTTGCACCGTTCGAGCGCCAATCTGTTGGCGGCCGCCGACATCCTGATCAAGTCCGCGGAGGCGGAGCGCGAGCAGAAGGAGCGCGCGGCCAAGCAGCAGCTGGCCCGCGAGCGTGACGCCGCGCATGCCAGGTGGCGCCCCGTGCTGCAGCACATCCGCGAGCAGCGGGCCTCGCGACGGGAGGAACTTGAAGGCAAGTTGCCCGACCGCCGCGCGGTGCTTGATGGCACGCTTCGCGAGTCGATCGAAGAGGCGACGAGGCGATTCGACAGCATCGCGAAGGAGCAGGGGCGCGTTCGTGATGCAGCCGTTGCCACCGAGATGCAGCGACACGCGGCCGCGGAAAGCGATGCGCATGCCGAGCACGCCGATGCGCGCGCCTCGCTGCACGCGCGCTGGATCGCCGAGCGCGACGGATTCATCGGGTGGGCACAGTCGCTCACGGACGAGGCGCGTGCCTGGCAGCCCGACCTGGAACGCGTCAATCCGGCTCCGATGACGTTTGACCCGGCACTGTGCGTGGGCGCCATTCACCTGTCCGCCGAGCGCCTGCAGCACGGCTGCCCGACCGATCCGGCGCTTGCGTGGCCCACGGATCCATCGTGGAAGCTTCCGCTGCTCCGGCCACTTCCCGACAACCCGTCGCTGCTGATCGATGCGCCCGCCGAGGCGCGCGAGCAGGGACTGGCGGCGTTGCAGGCCGCCGCGGTGCGTCTGCTGGTGCAGGCGCCCCCCGGCAAGGTGCGGCTTACGCTGATTGATCCGGTTGGACTGGGACAGAACTTCGCCGGCTTCATGCATCTCGCTGATGAGATGGAGCAGTTGGCTGGCGAGCGCATCTGGACCGAGCCACGACACATCGAGCAGAAGTTGACGGATCTCACCGAGCACATGGAGACGGTGATCCAGAAGTACCTGCGCAACGAGTATGCGACCATCGCCGACTACAACGCGCAGGCGGGCCAGCTTGCCGAGCCGCTGCGCATCGTGGTGATGGCCGACTTCCCGGCGGGCCTGAACGACAACGCCACGCGCCGGCTCGCCAGCATCCTGCAGAGCGGTGCCCGCTGCGGCGTGCATCTGCTGCTGTTGCGGGACACCACCCGCCCGATGCCCGCAGGGCTTGCCGAAGCGGACGTGCTGCGTGCGTGCAGGCGCATCCTGTGGCGCGACGGGGCATTCCATCTCGATCGCCTTGGCCTGGAGAACGAACCCGTCACGCTGGATGCGCCGCCCTCGGCCAGTCGTCTGCAGGAATTGCTTCGAACCGTGGGGCGCGCCGCCAAGCAGGCATCGGTGGTGCAGGTGCCGTTCAGCACCATCTCTCCCGCGGATGACGCCGTGTGGACCGCCAGCACCGCCGCCAAGGTGGAGGTGCCCATCGGTCGCACCGGAGCCACGCAACTGCAGCGCATGCTGCTTGGCGAAGGCAGCATGTGCTGCTTGCAGGCAAGACGGGCTCCGGCAAGAGCACGCTGCTGAACGCGATGATCGTGAACATGGCGTCGTGGTTCAGCCCCGACGAACTTGAACTGTGGCTGATCGACTTCAAGAAGGGCGTGGAGTTCAAGGTGTATGCCTCGGCGGGCCTGCCGCACGCGCGCGCGGTGGCGGTGGAGAGCGACCGCGAATTCGGCCTGAGCGTGCTGCAGGGTCTGGATGCCGAGCTGAAGCGGCGCGGCGACCTGTTCCGCGCGGCCGGTGTGCAGGATCTGGCCGCATGGCGGCGCTTGGGTCGCCCCGAG
>RFQW01000409.1 GCA_009924765.1 Planctomycetota bacterium
AGCACGGATACGCACCGAGGCTGCGTGAGACGCCCTCGGCCGCCACGCGCCTGCGGCCTGCGACGCCTGCCGAGCTGATAACGGCGGGCAGCCCCGGCAAACCACATCGATCTTGCCAGAGCCTTCTTTACGGAAGCCAAATCCGGGACATACTTCGAGCGACCATGGGATCCCATCACCATCGCTTGCTGTCGCTCGCCTCCTTCGCGCTGGCGCTGACCGCACCGGCCTTCGCGCAGGAAGCGCCAACGGCTTTCGACCCGCTGGTGTGGGCCGACGTGCCCGTCGCGGCGGACTCCGGCATCGTGCGCGGCGGTCAGGCGGGCGAGACGGCGTGGTTCACCATGGTGCAGTCGCCGGGCGCGAGCTGGATGCGACTCGAGTTCGGCAAGGGCACCGAGCTGGCCAGCGCGATCGAGGCCGCGGGGTCCGGCGCATTCCTTCGGATCACCAGTCTGCTGGATGGCGACGAGCAGCGGCTGGATGCGGACAGTCTGGCGCAGTGGTCGAACGCCACCGCGCACTTCAACGGCGACACCCTGATCGTGGAACTCGTGACGGGCACCAACCCATCGAACAGCCGCGTGCGGATCGTGAACGTGCAGGCCGGCGTGGTTCCACCGATGGACAAGAGCCAGTGCGGTGCAACCGATGACCGCGTGGCCGTGCAGGACAATCGCGTGGCGCGCATCGTGCCCGTGGGCTGCACCGGCTGGATGATCAACAATGATGCGAATCACCAGTTCCTCACGGCCGGTCACTGCCCCGCCGGTGGCAGCATGACCACGCTGCACTTCAATGTGCCGCTGTCGACCAGTGGCACGGTGATCGTGGCGCCAGCCGTGGCGGATCAGTACCCGATCGACTCCACCAGCTACCAGTCGAACAACGGCGGTGTGGGCAACGACTGGTGCTACTTCGGCGCGTTCCCGAACTCGAACACCGGACTCACCGCGTATCAGGCCTACAAGACGGCCTTCGATGTGGTGTTCCCGCCGACGAGCACCACGGGCAACCAGATCCGCATCACGGGTTTCGGCGTGGACACCGGCACGGCGAACCAGACCAACCAGACGCATGTCGGCGCGCTTTCCTCCATCACGTCATCCGCGCTCTCGTACACCGCCGACACCACGGGCGGCAACTCGGGCTCGCCGGTGATCTGGGAGAACCAGGGTGTGGCGATCGGCATCCACACGCATGGCGGATGCACCACCACCGGCGGTTCGAACTCCGGCACCAGCTGGAATCTCGCCGCGCCACGCAATGCACTCACGACCCCGCTTGGTGCATGCCAGGCGATGACCTTCGCGCCCGTCGGTTCGCTGCCCACGCTGTTCGCCGCGGCGGGTGGCGACGCGATGGATGTGACCATCACCTCGCCCACCGGCGCCAGCGCACCCGCGGCTGCCAAGATGCTGTGGCGCGCGGAAGGCAGCAGCACCTGGAACTCGATCATCGGCACGCTGGTGAGCGGCACCACCTACCGCTTCACCACGCCCGCATTCACCTGCGGCACGCGCATCCAGTACGCCTTCAGCGCGCGCATGGGCGCGGCGGGCGGTCTGTGCACCTACCCCAGCGCGATGCCCCAGAAGTGGCTCACCGCCGATGTGCGCACCACCAACCTGATCCTGTGGGAAGACACCTTCGAGACGGCGAAGGGCTGGGCCAGCAGCGGCACCGCCACCGCGGGCGCATGGGAACGCGCCCTGCCACGCGGCAATGGCTTCCAGGGTGATCCGACCACCGACCATGACGGTAGCGGGCAGTGCGTGATCACCGGTCGCAACGCGGGCGTGAACGTGGACGGCGGAAGCACCATCTACACCAGCCCCACCATCGACGCGCGTGGCGGATTCAACCAGCAGATCAGCTACGCGCGCTGGTTCAACTGCGCCACGGGCAGCAACGCCAACGCCGACACCATGCTGGTGGAGATCTCGGGCGACAACGGCGCGAACTGGGTGACGCTGGAGACTGTCGGCCCAACCGGCACCGCCAGCGGCTGGACGCGGCGCACGTTCGCCATCGCCAACTATGTCGATCCCAGCGCACAGGTGAAGATCCGCTTCACCACCAGCGACACGGGCGCGGCCAGCGTGGTGGAGGCGGGCATCGAC
>RFQW01000410.1 GCA_009924765.1 Planctomycetota bacterium
GTGCGCCTGCTGGATCGCAAGAGCCGCGTGCTGGAACTGGTGATGCACCGCGGCATCGAACCGCTGCCCATCGGTCAGCAGATGAAGGCCGAACCCGAAGGTCACGGCATCACCGGCTGGGTGGCCACCACCGGCGAAAGCGTGCTGTGCCGCGATCCGCAGCACGACAGCCGCTACATGCCGGGCCTTGCTGGTTGCCGCTGCGCACTCACTGCCCCGCTGCTGCTGCACGACCGCGTGGTGGGCACCGCCAACCTGGAGAGCGGCGATCCACGCGCCTTCGAGGAGGAGGATCGCCTGCTGCTCGAGCTGTACGGGCGCTACGTGGCCATGGCGCTGAACATTCTCGACATGCTGATCGTGGAGCGCTACACCACCAACCAGCGCGTGAGCGGCAGCGTGCGCGAAGAGATCGCGGTGCCGGTGCGCAGCGTGCGCGAGGCGCTGGACGCAGCGAAGGCCGCCGCGCAGCCGGGCCCCGTGGCCGACGCGCTGCAGCGACTGGAATCGAACCTGAGCACGCTGGAAAAGCGCCTGAAGGCCGCATCAGAAGGCTTCCGCGGCGTGCTGGGTGTGGACCGCGTGGAGAAGGCCGCACCCGACGCGGGCCTGCTGAAGGGTCGCCGCGTGCTGGTGGTGGACGACGAAGCCGGCATTCGCGAAGCCATCGCCACCATCCTGGGCCAGCAGGAAGCCGACGTGACCGTGTTCGAGACCGGCGGCGCCGCCATCGACGCGCTGCGCGCCGCGCACGCCGCGGGCCAGCCCTTCGAGATGGTGCTGTCCGACGTGCGCATGCCCGATCGCAACGGCTACGAGATCTTCCGCGCCGCCAAGGATCTGGACGCCGACCTGCCCGTGATCCTGATGACGGGCTTCGGCTACGACCCGCACCACAGCATCGTGCGCAGCAGCCAGGAAGGCCTGCACTGCTTCCTGTTCAAGCCCTTCCAGGCGCAGCAGCTGCTTGAAGAGGTGGAGAAGGCGCTCGCCACCGGCACCGCAGCGGCGAGAACTGATCGCGCTCACGCGGCGCGGTCAGCCACCAGCACGCGATCCAGTCCTTCGTGATCCTTCTGCACCGCGCGATGCACCAGCGCGCTGTTGGCCTGCACCAATCGCTGCACCGCCTCGCCCTGCGATGCTGCGATCTCCACCAGCAGGCGACCACCCGGCTTCAGCCAGCGCGGCGCCTGCTGCAGCAGCGGCGTGACGATGCGCAACCCATCACCACCACCACGCAACGCCGTTGCCGGCTCGTGATCGCGCACATTGGGTTCGCACTGCGCCCATTCGGCATCGCTGATGTAGGGCGGATTGGCGGTGATCAGGTCGAAGCCCTCGGCCTCACTCGCCTGCAGCGACTCGAACAGGTCGCCGGTGCGGAATTCGATGCGCGCCTGCAGGCCGTGGCGCGTGGCGTTGCGAAGCGCCAGATCGATCGCTGCGGGCACCAGATCGCTGGCCACGGCGGTGGCCTCCATGGGGGACACCGGCGGCTCGGTGGTGCCGCGTCGCGGCGTGACCAGCGCGGCCACCACGCTGATGGCCACACACCCCGAACCCGTGCACACATCCAGCATGCGCACCGGGCCGCCACGCTCTCGCGCCCACTGCACCGCCAGCTCGACAAGCGTCTCGGTGGCTGGCCGCGGAATCAGCGTGCTGCGATCCACGTGGAAAGGTCGTGCATGAAACCATGTCTCACCCACCAGATACTGCACCGGCTCGTGCTGACCTGCGCGCTTCACCAGTTCTCGCAGGCGCGCGAGTTCCGTCGGCGAGGCCGGGCGATCCACCTCCATGTACAGGCGCGTGCGCTCGCAACCGATCACATGCGACAGCAGCAGTTCGGCGCACACGCGCGGCGAGTCGATGGTGCGTTCGGCAAGAAAGCCGGTGATCCACTGCAGCAAGCGCCGCGTGTCCCAGGGTGCGTCGGTTCGAGCCGGATCCGTGGCTGCCATGCGTTCAGTCTAGGTTCAGGCGCGGCCACATTTGGGCCACAGATGCAGTTCCTGCGGGAATGGGAACAATCGCGTTTGGCTATGATCCGCGGTCCGGTGCATACCCAAGGAGATCACATGACGGACGTGGCGGCATTCCTGGAAAGCGT
>RFQW01000042.1 GCA_009924765.1 Planctomycetota bacterium
GGCGACGACGCGAACGCCCTGCAGCTGGTGAGCGGCGAGGCGAGCGACTACAGCCTGGTGCTGCGCTCGGCGCTGGAGCAGGCGCCCGCGGGCCATGCCGCCATGCTGCGCGCGGCCGAGCAGGCGGGCGAGGAAGTGGCGGTGAAGCGCTTCCGCCGACTGGAGATGCTGAACGTGCTCGGCCAGGTGAGCCCCATGATCGGCCTGTTCGGCACGGTGTACGGCATGATCGTGGCGTTCCAGACCATCGCCGGCACGGGCGGCAACGCCGATCCCGTGATGCTCGCCTCGGGCATCGGTACCGCGCTGGTGACCACCTTCTGGGGCCTGCTGATCGCCATTCCCGCGCTCAGCGCCTACGCCGCCATCCGCAACACCGTCGATGCGGCCACGCTTGAGTGCGTGCGCCGCGCCGAGAAGGTGATCGCACGCTTCCGGTCGACGCGGTGAAGAGCGTCTTCGCACGAGGACCCGCGCGGCCCGAGGCCGCCATGACGCCATTGATCGACATGGCGATGCTGTTGATCGTGTTCTTCGTGCTGGTGTCGCAGATCGGCGTGACCGATCGCGTGAAGATGAAGCTGCCCAAGCCGCTGCCAAGCGCCGCGGTGCCGCCGGGTCGCGAGGCGCGCGGCGTGATCAACGCCATCGTGGGCGAGGCGGGACGCGTGCAGGCGTGGCGCTTCGCGGGCAGCGACTATGCGGCCGACGCCACCGGACTGCGCACGCTCACCGAGGCCGTGGCGGCGGCGCTGAAGGCGCAGCCGGCGCTCGAGGTGCATCTGCGCGCGAGTTCCGACGTGCACTACGAGTCAATCGCGCCCGTGATCGAGGCCGTGGGTCGCGCGGCCACGCTGGCCAACCCGCAGACGCCCGCGAAGCTTCGCGTGGCGGTGCAACCGGAGTCATCGCGTGGCTGAGACAGCGCACATCGTCGAAGCGCTTGCGCGCCTGCGGCAGGGCGATGGCCCCACGCCCGAACAGCAGGACGACGCCGAACTCGATCGCCGCCTGCAGGCAGCGCGCGCCAAGCGACGGCGCGGCAGCGGACTGCAGCTCAACCTCACGCCCATGATCGACGTCACCTTCCTGCTGCTGGTGTTCTTCGTGTGCACCACGAAGGCGCTCGACAAGGAAGGACTGCTGCGCGCCGACCTGTCGGAGCGCGGCGGCATCGTGGGGGTCGACGCACTGACGCTGGAGGAACCACCCCTTCGCATCGAGGTGCGCGTGGCGGATGGACGCACCACGCTGCGCGTGATGGCCCCACTTCCGCAGCCCGCCGACGCGGAACAGCTGGGCGCCCTGCTCGCCTCCAAGCTGTACGGACCACGCAATCCCGGCGGCCTGTTCGCCGCCGATCAGCCCATCGAGCTTGCACCTTCCAAGGACGCGCCATGGGAAGACGCCGTCGCCGCGTTCAACGCCATCACCCGCGCGGGATACACGCGCGTCAGCTTCGCGAGGCCGCAGTGAGTCGCGCGCTGGCCATCGCACTCATCGCGCTGGTCGCCGCGCACGCGCCTGCCGCGCCGCAGGCCGATGCGCCCGCGCCGGCCGCCAACGCGAAGGAGCCGATCGTTCCGGTGAACGATGCCCTGGCCCGCATCGAGGACCTGAAGAAGCGTGTGTCGCTGGAACCCACCGAGGCGGGCCAGCGCAAGGCCGCCGACGAGCTGATCGCGGCGCGTCAGCAGCTGATCCGCCAGCACGCCGACGATCCGCGCCTGCCCTTCTGGTTCGCCGACTACGCCGAGGACTCGTTCACCATCGCGCTGCCCTCGGGCGGCGATGTGGATCGCGTGCTGTACGGATTGTCTGGCCCCGAGCCGCGCCGCCGCGTGCGCACGCTGGTGCGCGACATGCTGGTGGCCAGCGAGCAGGCGGAGCGCACGGCCAAGGATTCGCTGGCGCGCACCGGCGTGGACGCGCTGCCCATGAACCTGTCGGACCGCCTGTCGCAGGTGGAGCGGCCGCGCCGCATTCCGCTGCTGCGCGCATTGGCGGAAGTGCTGCAGGTGGAAGTGGGCGAGTTCGACAGCACCAAGCGGCGCGCACTGGCCGAGGCCGCGATCGCGCGCGTGGAAACGCTGCTGCCCGAACTGGACGACCGCACCGCCAGCGTGGTGTCGCGCTACGCGGGCCTGGCCGCCGCGCGCATCGACGATGAACGCTCGGCCAACCGGCTGCTCGCACTGTCTCGGCAGAAGGCGGGCAATGATGAAGCACTCGCCACGCTCGCCGATCTTGCGGCGCTTCGTGCTGCGGGCCTGCTGCGCGGACCCGGGGCAGCGGCCGATGCGGCGGGACTGCTGCGCGGTTCGGGTTCCACCGCACGCCGACTGGCGCTTGCAGAACTGGAAGCGCGCCTGCGTCGACAGGAACAGGGCGAGGCGGGCTCTTCGGTGCATCCCGAAGGCATCGCGGCGGCGCGCGAATGGACGAGTCCCTTCACCGATCTGGTGCGCCGCTGCACGCCGGCCGAAGCCGCACCCATGCGCGATGCCGCCATCACGCGCCTGACCATGGTGATGAACGACGGCATCACGCTGCCTGAACGCGAACCCATGGGACTGCTGGCCGTGGCCAACGCCAGGCTGGATGCCGGCCAGGACGCCGCGCCGCTGCAGGAGCAGCTGCTCGCACTGTCGAACGACACGCACCTTCCCATCACCCTGCGCGCCGGTGCGCTGCGTGCGCTGGCGCGCATCGACATGGTGAACGAGAAGTGGAGCGACGCCGCCGATCACTCGCTGCGCCTCGCGCGCGAGCACGGTTCCGATCCCACAAGTCCCGCGGCGATGAGCCTTGCGGTGCGCATCTCGCGTGAACTGGATCGCGCGGCCGACGGAAGCGACGCCGCGGCGCGCGCGCGACTGGAGGCCGCCATCGAGCTGGCCATCGCCGCCTTCCCCGAGCACCCGGACCAGCCGCTGTGGCAACTGGAACGCCAGACGCTGGCGATCGAGGCGAAGGCGCAGGGCCGCGCGTGCAAGCTGTCCGACAGGGATCCGGCGATGCAGGCTCCCGCCGATGCCACCACCGAATGGCTACGCGCGCGTCGAGCGGCGGCGCTTGCGTGGCTGCGACTGCGCGACGGCGACGCCACCGGCGCCATGGCCGCGCTTGATGCATCGAACACCGCGCTGTCCGGTGCATCGGCATCGCGTCGCCTCGCCGTGCGCGTGGCGGTGCTCGCCGAACTCGATCGCGATGTGGGTGCCGATGCGGAGCTGCGCGCGGCAGCCACCACCAGTCCCGCGCTGCTTTCGCAGCACACCGTGGATCGCATGCGGGCACTGCTGCCTGCCGAGCAGCTGCCGCTGAAGCCTTCCGCCACCGCTGCACCGGATGCCGCCGCCGCGCGACGCCTGCGCGATGCACTGGAGATGGTGCAGTGCAAGGACGCGACATCCTGGACGCTGACCGGCGACCTGCTGCGCTTGCGTGGCGAGCCACAGGCCGCGCTTGTCGCGTACGAACGCGCGTTGGCCACGGCACCCGACGCGCGCGAGGTGCTGCTTGGCAAGGCCGAAGCGCTGTTCACGCTGGGCGGCGAGCAGCGACTGGCCGAGGCGATGGGCCTGCACCGCCGTCTGCTAGCCGGCACCGAGATGACCGGCGATGCCGCGCAACGCGATCGCGCGTGGTGGATCAGCCAGCTGCGGCAGCTGCAGGCGTTGCAGGCCGCGAACCGCTTCGACGAGCGAGCGGTGATGCGCGTGAATCGGCTGAAGGCGCTCGACGCATCGTTGGGCGGACCGGCGTTCGCGGAAGCCTTCGCGGCACTGCCAAGCGTGGCCGCGCCTGCTGGCGCCGCCAGTCAGCCCTGAAGCAGCTGATCGAAGCGCGCGCCAAGCGTGTGCAAGGCGGCGAACGCGCGCGCGATGTCCCACTGCTGCTTCGCGCGATCACCCGTTGAATTCGAGATCACCCGCACTTCGCCGCCAGGCAAGCCCAACCGCAGCGCCGCGTGCACCACCGCCGCGCCTTCCATCGCCTCGGCGATGGCGCCGGTGCGTCGCTCCACCTCGACGGCCAGCGCGTCGGTGCCGCTGCATGTGGCCACGGTGGCGATCACGCCGCGATGCAACGGACCCGGCAGGAATTTCGTCAACGCGGGCTCGGTGGGCACGCGATTGCCGTCGAAATCACCAAGCGGAAAGCCCATGCCCTGCATGTCCACGAAGCCGTCCGGCGTGGCCAGGCCTTCTTCCATGTACACGCACTCGGTGGCCACCACCACATCGCCCGCCTGCAGCATGGCGTCGGGCAGCGCGCCCGCGATGCCCACACTCAGCGCGCCGTCGTAGGGACCCTGCTCAAGCAGCGCGGCGGTGGTGGCCGCGGCGGCGTTGGTGCGGCCGATGCCGCTCACCACCACATGCGCCTTGGTGCACCCAAGTGCCTCGGCTTCCTTCACGGTGGCAACCACGATCAGCAGTCGCATGGTCAGGTGCCCGCGTTGCGCGGCGCCTCGGCGATGTGGCGCACCACGTCGGCCAGCGGCACCTTCACCTGCGAACCGCCGTCGAGATCCTTCACGGTCACGGCGCCTTCGGCCATCTCCGCACCCAGGATCACCGCGAAGCGCGCGCGCGCCTTGCCCGCATCACCCAGCAGCTTGCCGATGTTGCGCGTGGCCTTCCAGTTGCTGCGCGCGTGCAGACCGGCGCGACGCATGGCCATCAGCACGCGCGGCAGTTCGCGCTCGGCGGCCTCGCTGCCATCGCTCAGCAGGTACGCATCGGGACGCGGCAGCAGCGCCAGCGCGTCCTTGGGAAGCAGACCGCGATCACCCAGCACCAGGCCGAGCACCACATCGCCCATGCCGAAGCCGATCGCCGGCATCTTCGGGCCGCCGAAGAGTTCCACCAGTCCGTCGTAGCGACCGCCGCCTGCCACCGCGCGTTCGCCGCCGCTCGACTCGTGCACCTCGAACACGGTGCCGGTGTAGTAGGCAAGACCGCGCACGATGCCGAAGTCCCACTCGCACCACGGCGCAAGATCCATCGCACGCAGACGATCGGCGAGTTCCACGGCGCCGGCCAGCGCGGTTTCGCCGACGCCAAGACACGCGCCCAGCGCGGCGGCATCGGCGCTCACGGGCAGCTTGCTGGCGGCGATCGTCTCGAAGCGCTTGCGCGCATCGGCGGTCAGTCCCAGCGCGGCGGCACGCTTCTCGAACTCGGCGGCCTCCAGCTTGTCGCGGCGATCCAGCAGCTCGAAGGCTTCGCCCGCCTTCTCGGTGGACACGCCCGCGGCGGCCAGCGCCGCACCCACCGCGCCGCGATGCGACAGGCGCACGCGTACGTCGGTGGGCTTCAGGCCCAGCCGCTCCATGGCCAGCACCGCGCAGCCGATCACCTCGGCGTCGGCGGCGGCGCCTTCCACGCCCATCAGGTCCACGTTCCACTGCACGAACTCGCGCAGGCGACCGCGCTGCTGACGCTCGGCGCGGAAATGCACCGGAATGGCGAACCACTTCACCGGCATCGGCAGGCTGCCGGCCTTCGCCGCCACCATGCGCGCCAGCGTGGGCGTGAACTCGGGGCGCAGCGCGTAGTCGTCGTCGCCACCCGCGCGGCGGAAGCTGAACAGCTCGTTCACGATGCCGGGGCCGCTCTTGGCGGTGTACAGCGACAGGTGCTCGTAGGTGGGGCCTTCCACCTCGTCGAAGCCGCAGTCCACGCTGGCCTGACGCCACGCGCCCTCGATGTGACGGCGCACCGCCATCGTGTCGGGATAGAAGTCGCGGGTGCCCTTGGGGCCCTGGTGGGTGACGGCCATGTCGGCGATGTTAGGGAAAATGCGGCGCGATCACGCCGCGGCCGTGTCGCCTTCGCGCATGCAGCGCATCAGGAACACCGCGGGCAGGCCGGCCAGAGTCCAGCCAACCGTGGTGTCGAACACCAGCACCGCGGTCCACTGGTTGGGCGCGAACATGAACGCCCAGTAGATCATGTGCGTGCCCAGATTCATGAAGGCGACCATGGCCAGCAGCGTCAGGAAGCGGCGCAGGCGACCGTGGCCCGAACCGGCGAGGCCGATCACCGCAACAAGCATCGCGGTGGCGAAGAACTCGATCAGGAAGCCGCGCACCAGCATCTTCGGATCGTCGGGGTCCTGGCCGCCCTTGGTGAGCGCCATCATGATCACCGGCCCCTTGCGCAGCTTCTCGTCGCGCGCCTTCATCAGGTTCTCACGCTCGGTGTCGTTGGCGGCGGCGTTGATCTGCGGATCCGCGGGGTACACGTACATGCCGCTCGAGGGCGCGGCGCTGTCGATCATCTGCACCATCGCGTCACCGCCCGGCATCGGCGGCATGCTCGTACATGCCGCCGGCCCACATGGCGCCACCAAAGGCGAAAACGAGCACGGTGCCAAGGACCACGGAGAGCAGGTAGCGGATGGGCATGCATGCAACATACCCAAGAACCGCGCGCGTCGGCCGAACCATCGCTCGCGGGCGGCACCGCATTCGACGATGATGCGACGACATGTCGATTCCCTTCTCCATCCCCTGCGTCGCCTTCTTCGGACGAACCTTCGACGAGTACATGCGGATGTTCGCCATCGACGAGGCGTTCCTGCGCGGCAAACGCGTGCTGGACTGTCCGAGCGGGCCGGATGGGTTCGTGGCGGAGAGCGCCGCACGCGGTCTGGACGTGATCGGCTGCGATCCCATGTTCAACCTGGAACCCGAGGCCGCGCATGCGCGCGCGAAGAAGGACATCGAGGAGACGCTGGCAGTGGCGATCGGCAACGCGGATTCGCCGCGATTCCGCGATCCCGATGCCTTTGCACGCACCAAGTACGAGGCACTGGCGCGTTTCATCACGGACTACGCCGCAGGTCGCGGCACGCGCTACGTGGCCGCGTCGCTGCCCACGCTGCCGTTCGCCGACCGGCGGTTCGACCTGGTGCTGGCCAGCCACTTCCTGTTCTGCTACGCCGATGTGCGCGAGGGCGGCATGATGACGGGCAGTCCGTTCGATCTGGACTTCCATCTGCGATCGATCGAGGAGATCGCGCGCGTGTGCGCAGGCGAGATGCGCTTCGTGCCCACGCACGGCATGCAGCAGCCGCCGCAGCGGCATCCCTTCCTGCAATCAGCCATCGAGCGACTGCACGCGCTGGGCTTCAACACGCGGCTGCAACCAAGCACCTACGACGACGGCTTCCTGCCGCTGGTGGATGTGCTGGTGGCCACGCGAAGCTGACCGAGGGACGGGGGTCGTTATTGGCCACGGCGCTGGCGGCCAATAACGACCCCCGTCCCTCGATGCTTTCAGCAGCCCTGCTGCTCGCGCGCCCAGAGGATCCAGCTGGAGTCGGGCAGGCTCTTGCCCATGCTGCGGAACATGAAGCTGATCTGCGCATTGTGGTACAGCGCGTGCGTGGGCACCTGCATGCAGGCGTCGACCGCGCGCTGGCGATAGGTCTTGCCGTCGCGCGTGCGCTCCACGATGCGATCGCATTCCGCCGGCGCGAGAGCGGCCAGGTAGCGATCCCAGTCGGCGTGGGTGGTCTTCCATGCGCGATCGATCGCATCCAGGTCGGGGTACGCCTCGCGCGTGGGCCACACCACCTTGTCCACCGTGCCGGTGACCACGCCGATCCACACCATCTCGGCGCCCAGCAGGTGCAGCAGCGTCTCGAACACGCTCTTCAAGCCGATCGGAAACTCGCGGTGCAGCTCGTCGGCCGACAGCGTGCGCGATGCCTGCATGGTGCGACCGGTCAGCCAGCGCAGCCATGCGTGCGCCTCGCGAATGTTGGAGACGTTGTTCATCATGCGCGGCAAGATAGCCGCGCGGCCGTCAGCGCCGATCCAGCGGCATCACCAGCCACAGGATCAGGTAGATCAGGATCCCGGGAAACGCCACCGAGCACACGCTGAACACCACGTACAGCACGCGCACGGCGGTGCTGGACCAGCCCAGGAACGCCGCCAGCCCGCCGCACACGCCGGCGATCATGCGGTCATCGCGACTGCGCCACAGCCCCTGCCCGGGTGTCACCACTCGGGCCCGCCGGCGTAGCGACCGTACACGTCGGCCATGGCCTGCACCATCTCGCCCAGCGTGCAGCGACCCAGCGACGCGTCCACCAGCGCGGGCATCACGTTGCGGCCCTCGCGCGCGTCCTCGCGGATGCGATCCAGCGCGCGCTTCACCGTGTCGGCGTTGCGCTCGCGGCGGAACTTCGCCAGGCGATCGCACTGCTCGGTCTCGACCGTGTGCGGAATCTGCAGGATGCTCACCGAGCGCTCCTCGTTGCCCTCGGGATAGGCGTTCACGCCCACGATGATGCGGTCGCCCGCCTCCATCTCCTGCCCGAAGCGGTAGCTGGCCTCGGCGATCTGGCGGCGGAAATAGCCCTTGTGGATGCCGCTCACCACGCCGCCCATGTCGTCGATCTCGCCGATCAGCTGGTTGGCATCGGCCTCCATGCGGTCGGTCAGCGCCTCCACGAACCAGCTGCCGCCCAGCGGATCCACCGTGCGATGCACGCCGGTCTCATGTGCCAGGATCTGCTGCGTGCGAAGCGCCACGCGCACGGCCTCCTCGGTGGGAAGGCCCAGCGTCTCGTCCATGCTGTCGGTGTGCAGGCTCTGGCAGCCGCCCAGCACGCCGGCCATGGCCTGGAACGCCACGCGCACGATGTTGTTCAGCGGCTGCTGCTCGGTGAGGCTGCAGCCCGCGGTCTGCACGTGCGTGCGCATCAGCCAGCTGCGCTCCTGCTTGGCGCCGAAGCGGAACCGCATGGCATTCGCCCAGATGCGTCGCGCGGCGCGCAGCTTGCAGATCTCCTCGAAGAACTCGTTGTGGCTGTTGAAGAAGAAGCTCAGGCGCGGACCGAAGGCGTCCACGTCCAGGCCGCGCTTCATGCACGCCTCCACGTATTCCATGCCGTCGCGCAGCGTGAAGGCCAGTTCCTGCGTGGCGCTGCTGCCGGCCTCGCGGATGTGGTAGCCGCTGATGCTGACGCTGTTCCACTTGGGCAGGTGCTGGCTGGCGAACTCGATCGTGTCCACCACCAGCTTCACGCTGGCCTCGGGCGGATAGATGAACTCGTTCTGGCTGTGGAACTCCTTCAGGATGTCGTTCTGCAGC
>RFQW01000411.1 GCA_009924765.1 Planctomycetota bacterium
GACGAAGCCGCCACCAAGACCGAGACCGGCATCTTCCTGCCGGAAAGCGCCAAGGACAAGCCCAAGCAGGGCAAGGTCGTCGCGCTCGGCGCGGGCATCCTGAACAAGGACAAGGGCACCTACGTGCCGTTCACCGTCAAGAAGGGCGACTCGATCATCTTCTCCAGCTACGCCGGCACCGAGGTCAAGATCGACGGCGAGCCGTACCTGATCATGACCGAGGAAGAGATCCTCGGCATCGTGGAGTGACCGAACCGCCCGCAACGCTCAGCCCCACGGCAAGCAACGGCACCACGATGGACTCCACCCAGCTCCGCAAGGCACTGTCCGAGCTCAATGGCCAGCGCGACCTCCGCATCGAGTTCGCCACGGCACACGTGCTCAGCATGAAGCGCGCCTTCCTCATCCCGCAGGAAAGCGACGGTCTCGTGAAGGTGAGCGACGGACAGAAGGTCTACGTGCTCGACGCCGAGCGCGTGGTCTGGATGGAGATCGGCTGACGCACCCGGCCCGCGCGGGCCAATCACGCAGAGACGCGGCGCACGGCGCCGCAGCACGCAGTTCAAGACCAACCAACCCCTGACGCAGGACACCTGCAAGGAATCACGAACATGGCAGCAAAGCAGATCGCATACGACGTCGACGCCCGCGAGCGCATCCTCCGCGGCGTCCAGAAGCTCGCGAAGGCCGTCAAGGTCACCCTCGGCCCGTCCGGCCGCGTGGTGGTCCTGGAGAAGTCCTTCGGCGCCCCCACGGTCACCAAGGACGGCGTCACCGTCGCCAAGGAGATCGAGCTCGAGGATCCCTACGAGAACATGGGCGCGCAGATGGTGAAGGAAGTGGCCAGCAAGGCGTCGAAGGACGCCGGCGACGGCACCACCACCGCCACCGTGTACGCCGAGGCCATCTACAGCGAGGGCCTGAAGAACATCACCGCGGGCGCCAACCCCACCTCGGTCAAGCGCGGCATCGACAAGGCCGTCGACACGGTGGTCGAGGCCCTCCGCAAGATGTCCAAGAACGTCAAGAGCAGCACCGAGATCGCCCAGGTGGGCACGTGCAGCGCCAACCAGGACTCGCAGATCGGCGACATCATCGCCCAGGCGATGGACAAGGTGGGCAAGGACGGCGTGATCACCGTCGAGGAAGGCAAGAGCCTCGTCACCGAGGTCGAGCTCCTCGAGGGCATGCAGTTCGACAAGGGCTACCTCAGCCCGCACTTCGTGACCAACACGGCGCAGATGGAGTGCGAGCTCGAGGACGCGTTCATCCTCATCTACGAGAACAAGCTCTCCAGCGCCAAGGACCTGCTCCCGGTGCTCGGCAAGGTGGCGGAGGCCGGCAAGCCGGTCCTCATCATCGCCGAGGACGTGGACGGCGAGGCGCTGGCCATGCTGGTGGTCAACAAGCTGCGCGGCGTGCTCAAGTGCTGCGCCGTGAAGGCCCCGGGCTTCGGTGATCGCCGCAAGGCCATGCTGGAGGACCTGGCGGTGCTCACCGGCGGCGACGCCATCATGCAGGAGCTGGGGATCAACCTGGAGAACATCGAGCTGAAGCAGCTCGGCAAGGCCAAGAAGATCACCATCGGCAAGGAGTTCACCACCATCGTCGACGGTGCCGGCAAGACCAAGGACATCCAGGGCCGCATCGAGCAGATCAAGAGCCAGATCGAGGGCACCACCAGCGACTACGACCGCGAGAAGCTCCAGGAGCGCCTGGCCAAGCTGGCCGGCGGCGTGGCGCAGATCAACGTGGGCGCCGCCACCGAGGTGGAGATGAAGGAGAAGAAGGCGCGCGTCGAGGACGCGCTCCACGCGTGCCGCGCGGCCGTCGAGGAAGGCATCCTCCCGGGCGGCGGCGTCGCCGTGATCCGCGCCCGCAAGGCGCTCGAGAAGCTCAAGAAGGAGCTCGAGGGCGTGGACATCATCCTGCGCGCACTGAGCGCCCCCATCAAGCAGATCGCCAGCAACGGCGGCCTGGACGGCAGCCTGGTTGCCCAGAAGGTGGAGGACTCATCGGACCCGAGCTTCGGCTTCAACGCCGCCACGGGCACCTACGAGGACCTGGTGAAGGCCGGCATCATCGTGCCGACCAAGGTGGAGCGCGTGGC
>RFQW01000412.1 GCA_009924765.1 Planctomycetota bacterium
ACGAGCCGCTGGCCGCCGTGCACTGCCAGCGCGTGCATGTGCTGCGCGACGGCGTGGTCGCCGGAAACATCGATCTTCATGGCATGGATCCTTCCCAGTTGGCGGTTCGCGTGGCGGACACTCTCCGCGCGGCCCGCTAGAAGCCTGCTGCTGGCCATCTCGATCGCGCTCGCCGCGTCGCTGGTGACCGCTGTCAGCACGGGCCTGCAGACCGCGCAGTCGAACCTGGAGCATCGAATGGTGAAGCTGCTGGGCGCAGTCGACGTGCGCCTTGTGCAGCAGGCCGGCGCGCCATTCGACGCGGACATCGTGGAGCGCGTGCGCACATGGCCGGGCGTGCAGGCCGCGCAGGCACGCCTGACGGGCTCGATCACGCTGCTTCGCACCGACGGCGCGCGCGACCGCGACGCACGCCCGCTGCGCACCACCGCACAGGCACGCGGCATGGATCCCACGCCGGATGCGCGCTTCGAGGGCCTGTCCATGCGCGAGGGCAAGCGCCCCGCCGCCGCGGACGAGATCGCGCTCGACCCCATGACCGCCAAGGCACTGGAAGCCGGCGTGGGCACCAAGGTGCGCATCGTGCGGTTGGGCACGCCGGTCGATCTCACCGTGACAGGCGTGATGAATCGTCCGATGCTGGGTGCGCTGCAGCGACCCATGGTGGAACTCGATCGACGCACGCTGGCGAACGCCACCAATCGCGGCGACGAGGCCACCAACGTGGCCATCGCACTGCAACCCGGCACCGATGCGGCCGGCTGGTGCACCGCACGCGCCGCCGACATTCCCGAAGGCATGCTGCTGGAGCCTGCCGAGATGGCGACCAGCGGCATGGACAAGCAGGTGAACGCGGGCCGGTTGGGGTTCGTGCTGGGCTGCGCCATCTCGATCCTTGCGGGCGCATTCATCGTGGGCGTGGGCATGACCACCTCGGTGGCGGAACTTGATCGCGAACTGGCCACGCTGCGATGCCTGGGCGCCGCGCGCGTGCAGCTGTTCGTGGGTCCCGTCCTGGCCAGTCTGGCGCTGGCAGCGAGCGCGTGCGTGGTGGGCGTGCCAATCGGGCTCGGCGGCACCGCTGCGCTGGCGTGGTGGTTCCGTGAGAGTCTGCCGCTGGGTCTGGTGCCGTCCTGGCAGGGCGTGATGCTGGCCATCGGCGCGGCTCTTGCAAGCAGTCTGCTCGGCTCGCTGCTTCCGGCGTGGAATGCCTCACGCACCAGCCCGCTGCAGGCGCTGCGTCGACGCGGCAGCGAGCCGTGGCCGATGGGCCCGTGGCTGTGCCTGGTGGCAGGCGTGGTGATGGTGTCCGTTGAGGCGCTCATCATGACGGTGATCCCGGATGCGCAGCAGAAGTTCTGGCTGCACGCATCGATCGGACTGGCGCTCACCCATGCCGGATGGTTCCTGCTGTGCGTGCCGCTGCTGCAGATGGTGTCATCACGCACGCTTTCGCCGCTGCTGGCCCGCGCACTTCGACTGCCGCCCGGCCTGCTCGATGGCAGCGCTCGACGCGCGCCCTACCGGCTTGGCCTGACCGCCGGCGCATTGATGATGGGATTGAGCGTGCTGCTGACCACCTGGAGCCACAGCGAGGGCATGCTGCGACAGGTTCGCGAGAAGGTGCGCTTTGGCGATGCCTTCGCGATGAAGGTGAGCGGTCTGTCGCCGATCGAGCAGTCTTCGCTGCGCGCCCTGCCGGGCGTGCGCACCGCTGCGGCGGTGGGCTACCTGCCGCTGCGCGTGGGCGGCACCGCGGGCCTTGGCGTGCAATCGCTTGCGCCCCCGAACGTGATCTGCATCGGCTTCGAGCCCGAGTCGTTCCTTCGCATGAATCGGCTGGAGTGGATCCAGGGCACGCCCGAAGCGGCGCTGCCCAAGCTGAAGAGCGGCAGCGGACTGCTGGTCGCGGAGCAGTTCCTCACCGCGCGCGGCCTGCAGGTGGGTGATTCGATCGAACTCATCGCGCCGAAGTCGAAGGCCAGCTTCGAGATCGTGGGCGTGGTGTCGAGCGCGGGCCTGGATGTGGCCACGCAGATGTTCGGCATTCGAAGCGTGTACATGGAGCATGCCATCAGTTGCGTGTTCGTGGACATGGCCAC
>RFQW01000413.1 GCA_009924765.1 Planctomycetota bacterium
ATCAGCTTGAAACGCGCCAGAATGGCCGGCTGGTTGCGCTTGGGCAGCTTGTCGCGCACCACGCACACGCCGTCGATGCGATAGCGCACCAGCACGTAGTCCTTCATCGGCTCCACGTGGATGTCGCTGGCGCGCCCCAGCACGCCCTCGAGGATGATGCGGTTCACCAGCTTCACCATCGGCGCCTCTTCGCTGGCGTCGATGTCGATGCTCTTGTCCATGCTCTTGTCGACGCTCTTGTCGACACTCACGTCCATGGAATCGGAGAGCAGCGGCGCCTGAGCCTGCGCCACCGCCGCGCCCTTTCGATCGCCCTCGATGTAGTAGGAGATCTGCCGGCGGCTGGCGATGGCGGTGTCGATCTCCGCGTTCAGGCGGAACCGCAGCATGTCCAGCAGTTCCAGATCCATCGGGTCGTGGATCAGCACCTTCAGTCGGCCCGTCTTGGAGAGCGGAAGCACCACGTGCTTCTTGATGATCTCCTCCTTGATCAGGCTCATGTCGATGCGGGCGTTGTCCTCGGCGCGCTCCAGGTTCAGGAACTCCATGCCAAACTGCGCGGCGAGCGCGCGGGCCACGTCCTCCTCGCTGCACACCCCCATCTCGATCAGCACCTCGCCAACGCGCTTGCCGGTGCTCTTGGCCATGTCGATGGCTTCCTTCACCTTGTCGTCGGTGGCCACCTTGTTGGCGATGAGCATCTCACCGATCTTCTGCCGAAGCTTGCGTGCCACGAGAGCGCTCCTGAGGGGAATGAGGACGGACCGAGAAACTCTAGTATGCGGGGGCCGCTGCCTGACCGCAACCGAACCGACGCCCAACCCCACCCATGCATCACGATCCCCTGCGCGCCCTGATCACGCTGGGCCCCACTCACGAGCCCATCGATGCGGTCCGATTCATCGGAAACCGCTCGAGCGGACGCATGGGGGTTGAGATCGCGCGGGCGCTGCAGGCCGCGGGTTGCGACGTGCGCGTGCTGGCGGGCCCGTGCAGCCCCGATGGACTGGATTCGTTGCCGAGCGTGCAGCGGTTCCGGACAGCCGAGGAGTTGCGGGACTTGCTGGCGCGATCCTGGCCGGCCTGCGACCTGCTTGTGATGGCCGCCGCGGTGGCGGATTGGCGGCCGACAAACCGTTTCGAAGGCAAGCATCGCCGAGGCGACACGGCCCCCACCATCGCGCTGGAGGCCGTTCCCGAGATTCTGGGCACGCTCGCATCGCGGGCCGACCAGTTCCGTGTGGGGTTCGCGCTGGAGCCTGCCGAGGAACTGCTGGCTTCGGCCAAGGCCAAGCTCACGCGCAAGCGCGCCGACTGCATCGTGGCCAACCCGCTTGAAACGATGGATTCGGAGAGCGTGCAGGGTTGCCTGGTGTGGCCCGACGGGCACGCCGACCAGCCCGACGGCGGTGCATTGGTCAGCAAGCGCGCCTTCGCGAACTGGCTCGCGAACGCAGTGCTTCCGGCAGCCACCGCGCGCTGCCGTCAACGGTAGCCTTCGACTTCCATTCACCACCTTCATCACAGGAGTATCACCATGAAAATCGGAATGATCGGTCTGGGTCGCATGGGCGCAAACATGACGCAACGCCTTCTGAAGGCCGGCCACCAGGTGGTGGTGTGGGACATGAACGCGACCGCGGTGAAGGATCTGGCCGCCAAGGGCGCCATTGCCGCCACCGACATGAAGGACCTGGTCTCGAAGCTGGAGGGCCCGCGCGCCGTGTGGATGATGATCCCGGCCGCCTTCGTGGACGAGACCATCCTGAAGCTGATGCCGCTGATGGCCAAGGGCGACTGCCTGATCGACGGCGGCAACAGCTACTACAAGGACGACATCCGTCGCTCGAAGGAACTGGCCGCGCAGGGCATCGACTACGTCGACGTCGGCACCAGCGGCGGCGTGTGGGGCCTCGAACGCGGCTACTGCCAGATGATCGGCGGCCCCACGGCCACCGTGCAGCGACTCGACCCCATCTTCAAGGCCCTCGCCCCCGGCAAGGGATCGATCGACCCCACCGCCGGTCGCGGCAATCGCGGCGGCACCAGCGAGCAGGGTTACCTGCACTGCGGCCCGAGCGGCGGCGGCCACTTCGTGAAG
>RFQW01000414.1 GCA_009924765.1 Planctomycetota bacterium
TGGCGCATCAGCGGTTCGAACCAGTTCGTGGTGCGAACCCAGCTGCAGCTGATGTTCTGATTTCAATTCGCGGTTTGGCTGCGGAAAGACGCTGCTTTTGCGTCGCTATCCTCGCGGCATGAACGCCGTGCACAGGATCGAGGTGCGACCGAAGGATGGCATGCCTGACGTGCGTGGATCGGGCGTGCAGAAGCGCGCCGCCACGGAGCATGGGCTTGCCACGCCAACAAGTGTTCGAAGCGCACAGGTGTATCTGCTGGAGGGCGCGATCGATGCCGCGAGTCTGCAGCGCGTGGCCATCGAACTGCTTGCCGACCCGGTGACGCAGCAGGTGACGGTTGGTGCCGCGGCCGCGAACGGCTTCGTGGTGGAGGTGCTTCCGCTGCCCGGTGTGACCGACACTGCCGCCGAGAGCGTGGAGCTGGCGATCGAGCAACTGACGGGTGCGAAGGTGCGCGTGCTGACCGGCGACCGATGGGATCTGCAGGGCGTGGATCGCGCGCAGGCCGACGCGATCGGTCAGCGGCTGCTGGCAAACCCCGTGGTGCAGGCAGTGCACGCGGCGCCGTGGACGCCAACGCACTTTCCCGAGGCCAAGGCGCGCACGGCCGAGGTTCGACACGTGCCGCTGTGCAATCTGGACGACGCTGCGCTTGAGCGCCTGAGTCGCGAGGCGCACCTGTTCCTGAACCTGGACGAGATGCGTGCCGTGCAGGCGGAGTACCGCGGCAAGGGCCGCGAGCCGCGCGAGATCGAGCTGGAGACCATCGCGCAGACCTGGAGCGAGCACTGCGTTCACAAGACGCTGAAGAGCCGCGTGCGCTACACCGAGCATGGGCTTGCGTCGGGCTCGCCATCGCTGCTTGCGCGCGCGGGTCTGGCCTCCGGGCATTCGCGCGACGGTGACGCGTTGGTGGTGGACAACCTGCTGAAGCACACCGTGGCCGCCGCCACGCATCAACTGATGGATGCGTCGAAGCCGGGCGCCATCGACTGGTGCCTGAGCGTGTTCGTGGACAACGCGGGCGTGATCGCCTTCGACGAATCGCATGCCGTGTGCATCAAGGTGGAGACGCACAACCACCCGACCGCCATCGAACCCTACGGCGGCGCGGCCACCGGCATTGGTGGATGCATCCGAGACGTGATGGGCACCGGCCTTGCCGCCAAGCCCATCGCTTCCACCGACGTGTTCTGCGTGGCGCCGGCCGACATGCAGGTGCCCAAGGGTTGCCTGCAGCCCGCGCGCATCCTTCGACAGGTGGTGCAGGGTGTGCGCGACTACGGCAACCGCATGGGCATTCCAACCCTGAACGGGTCGGTGTGGTTTGATCCGCGTTACGTTGGAAATCCGCTGGTGTACTGCGGCGTGGTTGGGCTGATGCCACGCGCATTGATCCGTGGTGCGGCGCGCGAGGGTGACGTGATCGTGGTGCTTGGTGGTCGCACGGGTCGTGATGGCATCCACGGCGCAACCTTCTCCAGCGCCGAACTGACCGACTCGCACGCCGACGAATTCAGTCATGCGGTGCAGATCGGGGCGGCGATCACGCAGAAGAAGACGCTGGATGCGTTGCTGGCGGCTCGCGACGCCGATGGCGGGCCGCTGTTCAACGGCGTGACCGATTGTGGCGCGGGTGGATTCTCGAGCGCGGTCGGCGAGATGGGCCGCGTGCTGGGAGCTACGGTGCACCTGGATCGCGCACCACTGAAATACGCGGGCCTGACTCCGACCGAAGTGTGGATCAGCGAGGCGCAGGAGCGCATGGTGTTGGCGGTGTCGCCTGCGCGCATCGCCGCGTTGCGCGCGCTGGCCGATGAACATGGCGTGGAGATGTGCGAGCTTGGCACCTTCGGCACACCCACGCGCGATCTGGTGCTGCTGTGGCACGGCACCGAGATGGGCCGCATCTCGACGGAGTTCCTGGAGGACGCCATTCCCATGCCGACGCGCGAAGCGGTGTGGGATCCGGCGTGGGCCGCGCTGCAGGGGCCGGTTGCGCCGTCGGATGCCACGCCAGCAAAGGGCCTTGTGGAAACACTGAAGGCGCTGCTGTCGCACCCCAACATCGCGAGCAAGGCATGGATCATCCGCCAGT
>RFQW01000415.1 GCA_009924765.1 Planctomycetota bacterium
GTGAGCGACACGGCCTTCAAATATCTCGCGCCCCAATATGGCGCCTTCTTCATCTACGCGATCACCATGGCGATTCTGCTCTGGCGTCCTCGCGGCCTCTTTGGTCAATCCGCATGACGGACTCCGTGTCATCAGGCTCCCCCGTGGACCGCAAGGCGGTCATCGACGCCTTCGCGCGCCGCCATCGCTTGCGGGGCGATGCGCGCACGGATGTCGGAGGGAAGTCGGTCGATCACGGCGTCCAGATCGGCGCCGCTCGAGCGATCGCCAGTCATCATCGTCATCATGCGCGCCACGCCGCCGAGGTCGCGCAGCCGCTGCAGCGTGCGGCGCGATCGCTGATCGGCCAGCGCTTCACGCGACAGACCCGGGAAGGCCGCCGCGATCGACTCGAACCAGTGCTCTTCCAGTTCTTGCTGTTCGGTGCGGTACTCGCCCATGCGGAACAGTGCATCCATGCCTTCCTTGGGCCCCGCAGACATGTCCGAAGGCTTGATGGCCTTCGCGTCATGCAGCTTCTGGCTTGCCTCAAGCACGTCGCCGGCCAGCGCGTCCCACGTGGCACGCTGCTCGGCGGTGATGCCCAACGCGTCACGGATGCGATTCACCTGCGACTGCTGCAGTCCACGCTGCTGCATCATGGCCATGGCAGGGTCTGCGGTGGCCCCGCCGGCATCGGCTGCGGCGCCCTCCGTCGCGTCGTTCATGGCCTCCATGCGGGCGTTCATGCGTCGCTGCATGCCGCCGAAGGCAGCGTCATCCTCACCCAGGTCGTCCGGGCTGGTTGCAGCCTCACGCATCGCGCGCATTGCCGCCTCGCGAGCGAAGCCGTCGTCGACAAGAGCCGGTGTGCGCGTGGAATCCGCGAGTTCCGAGAGTGCCTGCGCGTCGAGTTGCTTCAGCGCCTCGGTTCGGTCCAAGAACTGCTGGTCCCAGCCAGGGTTGCGCAGCAATTCGTCCTCGATGGCCCTGCGCTCCGAGATCCAGCGATCGAGGCGCTTGCGCGCCGGAGGATCCATGCGATCGCCGATCGCCGCCACGACCGCTGTTGGTGGCGCGCGGAGACCCAGATACGCGGCGTGCAGCATGCGGTCGCGCGCGGACTCCACCCACATGACACGCCCGTCGCCGGTCAGCAGGGCACCAAGATCATCGAGGGCCTTCAGGCGGAGATCGACCAGCTTGCTGATGGATTCGGCGGTGGCCTGGTTCTCGTCGCCCTCGGCAAGCGAAGACTCGGCGATGCGCTGCAACAGTCGCAGCGAATCGCGGTCGAATCGCGGTCGAGGCGCGCCGCACGTTCGCGGAACGCCTCGGCGACAGAGGGGTCGAGATCCTTTGGTGCGGCAGGCAGGCGCGACAGCAGGCGGCCGGAGGCGAACGAGTTGGTGGAGCGAATCATGGCCGCGGCGAGCCGCTGCGCGCGCTCCTGCGTCAGCGCGTCGATCACGTGCGTCTGCTGCTCCGATCGAGGTCCCGCGCGCAGCGCCGCCACGATTCGCGCATCCAGCTGACCCACGCGTTCATACGCCTGCCGAGCTCGAACCAGGAGCGCGGCGCGTGCGGATTGCGCTGCATCGAAGCTGCGCTTGATTTCCGCGGCCTCCTCCGCAAGTTGCTCGGGCGTCGGATTGTTGACGTCCGGGTGCTTACGAGGCGCATTCATATCGGCCTGAAGTTTCGACTCGAGTTGCGCCAACTCTCCACCGAGGGGCCGCAGCGTGCGGTCGCGGAGTCGCTGCCAGTCGTCCACATAGGCGTCGAAGGCCGCCTCCACGGCGGCATGTTCGCCCTGGGGAATCTGGGCATCCTTCACCACCTTCTCAAAATCGGCGCTGGTGACCGGTCGCGGCAGCTGCAATCGGCTGAGGGTGTCCGCAGCGGCGCTGCCTGACAGTGCAAGCAGTGACGTGATGATGCGGACGACGAAACTCGTTCTGCGGGTCCCGGATCGCATACGCGCAGCGTAGCGCGCAGCAGCGTGGCGATGTCGCGCACGGTGCTGCGCTGACTGGCAAGCAGCTTGCGCTTCAGATCGGCGGCGCGATCCGCGGCCTTGTCGTCCATGCTTGCCGTGGCCAGCCGATCGATCAC
>RFQW01000416.1 GCA_009924765.1 Planctomycetota bacterium
GACCTCGTGGTCGTCGTGGAGCTCCAGCAGCACGGCCTGGGCGGCCTTGCGCGCCTCCCGCACCTCGCGGAGGTCGGCCCGCGTCTTGTCGCGCAGCTGCGTGAGCTCGCGCGACGTCGCGCAATAGACCTGGACGGCGTCGGCGCTCATGGGGCTCTTTCCTGGCATGGCCCGCCCGCAGCGCGCGCGGCTGCCGCGCGACGGCTGGCAGGCCTGGTGCGCCGTCGTCGGCGCGGTGCTCCGGCGCGCCTGCGTGGAGCTCCTGGAGGCGACGGCGGCCGAGCCGGCCCACGAGGCGGCCGCCCAGCTGGCCCTGGCCATCGCCACGCCCGTGCCGGACTCCGACGACGAGGGCCTCAGGGCCACCTGAGCCAGCGCTGGAGCAGGGACGCGGGCACCTGCCGCGGCGCCGTCTCGTACGCGGCGAAGTCCTTCTTCGGCAGCGATGGATCCTTCTCGCGCGCCGCGTCGGCCTGCGCAAGGCAGGTGTCGTACATCGCGCGGCCCTTCGGCGTGGTGGCGTAGCCGCGCTCCTCGATCTCGCCGAACCGCGCGGTGTGCACGGTGTCCACGGTGGTGCCATCCGCCTGACGGAACTGCACCGGCTCGGTGAGTGCCTTGTAGGCATCCTGTCGCAGCAGGATGGGCGTGTCCTCGGAGGGGCCTTCGGTGAAGTCCTTGAAGCCGGCGTGCTTCAGCGCGTGCAGCGCGAACACGGGCTTGGCGAAGGTGGCCACCAGCGCGTCCACCAGTCGCTTCGCGTCGGCGTCGGCCACGGTGCCGGGCTGGTACGAGTCGATCTCGGCATGACTCAGATGCTTGAAGTGCAGGCGCAGCCAGTCGCGATCGGCGGTCTTCGCCAGTCGCCCCAGCGCCAATCCCGCGCGCATGCGGAAAGTCGCTTCATCCATCTCGCCCAGCGCATGCTTCATGGCCGCGGTGTACAGGTCCATGCAGAAGGTGTTGGGCGTGAGGTGGTTCAGGTGATGGCTCTCGAAGCACGCGATGTCGGCGGCGATCTTGAATCCGGCATCACCCAGATCCTTGTACAGCCCGTGATCGCGCGCCTTGCCCGTCCACTTGAAGATGCGGTCCACGCCCTCGCGGATCAGCGCCTCGCCGTCCTCGCGCGACAGGCCGCCCTGCTGCTCGCACCGCTCGATCAACTCCTTGGCGCGCGCCGAGAACACCTGGCGCGTGGCCAGCAGCGCATCGATGCGCGCCTTGGTGGTGGGGTCGAAGTAGTCGGTCATCAGCAGCGAGGTGAACACGCGATGCTCGGGTCGCACCATCGACCGGAACGCGGTGGCGATGATCGGCTGGCTCTTCGAGCCCACGTTCGTCATGTCGTAGAAGTTGTGCGGCTCCATGGCGAAGGCGGCGAAGAAGCGCGCGATCCAGCGGTACTCGTCGGCGCGGCCGATGCGGATGGCGCCATGGCGCTCGCTGCTGGTCTTGTCCAGCTGGGCGTCGCTCACCGCGAAGCCGCGATGCAGCTGCCCCACCAGCGCGCACACCGCCTTGTTGCACTCGCGGTTCACCAGCAGGCTGCGGTCATACAGCGGCACCTCCTTGCCGAACATGCTCGACAGTTCGGCAAACAGGCGGTTCTGCATCTCGATGCGGTCGGTGAAGTGGGTGCTCATGGTCGGCTCCTTCGTGCGCCCGTTGCCCGGGCGTGCTCCAAGGGTAGCCGCGTGGCCGCTCCGATCCCAGCCATCACAACACACACAACGAGCAATCATCCGTGCTCATGCGCCGCCCTACCATGGGCCGCGTCCATCCACCGCGCCGCCAAGGAATTCCGATGTCCGACACAAGCCTCGACCACGTCCGTGAACGCATCCGTCAGCTTGACCGCGAACTGGTCGAACGTGCCGCCGAGCGGCTGCAGCTGGCGAAGCAGGTGGGCGAGATCAAGCGCCGCAACCATCTGCCCACCGTGGACTACGCCCAGGAGCGCGCCGTGCTGGATCGCGCGCGCAGCACCGCCACCGAGCACGGGCTGGATCCGTCGCTCGCCGAGGACCTGATCGCGCGCCTGATCCGCGCTTCGGTGAACGCGCAGGACCAGGACAGCATCCGCTT
>RFQW01000417.1 GCA_009924765.1 Planctomycetota bacterium
TCGCTGCGACCGTCGATCACTTCCTCGTTGGCCAGCACCGTGCCCAGCTTGGGGCACCAGTTCACGGTCTGCTGACCCAGGTAGGCCAGTCGACGCGTGTCCAGCCACTGCTGGCGCTGCTTGGGCGTGCACGCGCTCCACGCATGCTCCGCACCGTCCACCGTCACCTTCGCGTCGCGCGAAACCATGTCGCGCTCCAGCTCGGTGATCGGCCGCGCCTTGCCCGCCTTCGGGTCATACCAGCTGTTGTAGGCCTGCAGCCAGATCCACTGCGTCCACTGCACGTAGCCCGCATCGATGGTGCCGAACTCGCGGCTCCAGTCGTAGCAGAAGCCGAAGCGCTTCAGCTGCCTGCGGAAGTTGTCGATGGCCTTGGTGGTGGTCACCTTCGGATGCACGCCCGTCTGCACCGCGTACTGCTCGGCGGGCAGGCCGAAGGCGTCCCATCCCATCGGATGCAGCACGTTGCAGCCGCGCATGCGCTTGAAGCGCGCGATGATGTCGGTGGCCGTGTAGCCCTCGGGGTGACCCACATGCAGGCCCGCGCCGCTGGGGTACGGGAACATGTCCAGCACGTAGTACTTGGGACGCGAGGCGTCGAAGCCCGCATCGCCCGGGTTGCCCACGCGATAGGCGCCATCGCGCTCCCAGCGCGCCTGCCAGGCGAGCTCGATGCGATCAGCCAGCGCCGCGTCGTAGCGGAATGGAGTCTCGTCGGACATGCAGGCCGAAGCCTACCGACTCAGGCGCGGACGACTTCGGGCTTGGTGGCATCCTGGTGCAGGTAACGGAGCGCCTCGCCCACCAGGTAGAAGCTGCCGGTGACCACGATCAGGTCCTCACGGCTCACCGCACGCATGGCCAGTTGCAGCGCCTCGGGCAGCGTGCGAGCCGTCTGGCTCATCTTGCCGCTGCGCTCGGCGAACATCTTCTGCAGATCCTCGGGGGCAGCCGCGCGCGGCGTGGTGCTGGCGCGCGTGAAGATCACCTTGTCGGCGCCAAGATTCATCTTGTCCAGCATCGCGCCAACGTCCTTGTCGGTGCAGCAGCCGAAGACGCACACCATGCTGTCGTAGGGCACATGCGCGCCAACGCACTTCATGAGCGTCTGCACGCTGATGGGGTTGTGCGCGCCGTCCACCAGGATGCGCGGCCTGTCGCGGATCAGCTCCATGCGGCCGGGCACCTTGGTGTTGGCCAGGCCGCGCGCCACCTTGTCCTCGGGGCAGTCGAAGCCGCGACCACGCAGCACATCCACGGCCGCCAGCGCCAGACCGCAGTTGCTGCTCTGGTGCTCGCCGGGCAGCGGCACGGGCAGATGCTCCAGTCGGCTGGTCTTGCTGTACAGGCACACGCGCGTGTGCGGGCCCAGATCCTCGCTGGTGCAGAAGCGGCTGCTGAACTCGATGTCCTTGTTCACCACGCGCAGGTCGGCGCCAACCTTCTCGGCCACCTCGCGGAAGGCCTTGTCCACCTCGCTCGGCGGATCGAACACCACGGCAGGCACGCCCTTCTTGAAGATGCCGGCCTTCTCGCGGGCGATGGCGCCCAGCGTGTTGCCCAGCAGCTTGGTGTGATCGAAGTCGATGGTGGTGATCACGCTCACCTCGGGGGTGATCACGTTGGTGCTGTCCAGGCGTCCGCCCAGACCCACCTCGATCACCGCGATGTCCACGGCCTCGTTGGCGAAGTGCTTCAGCGCGGCGGCGGTCATCACCTCGAAGAAGGTGGGCTCCTCGTCCATCTTGTGCACGGCCTTCGCGACCTTCTTCAGAAGCTCCACGAAGTCGTTCTTGCCGATCATCTTGCCGTTCACGGTGAGGCGCTCGCGCACATCCACCAGATGCGGACTGATGTACTCGGCCACCACGTAGCCGCAGGCGCGAAGCATGCTGGCGATCATGGCCACGGTGCTGCCCTTGCCCACGGTGCCGGCCACGTGCACGGTCTTCACCTGCTCGTGCGGATTGCCGAGCAGCTTGAGCAGCTGGTGCATGCGGTCCAGGCTGAAGGCGCCGTCGCTGTAGCGCACGTTGCGCGAACGCTCGATGTCTGTTCGCTCGTGCAG
>RFQW01000418.1 GCA_009924765.1 Planctomycetota bacterium
TGCGCTGGTGCTTGCGCTGCTCATGTGCGCGCTGCTCGGCGTGATTCGAGCGGGACATGCGGTGATGCGAACCGACCACCATGACGCCGTTGGCATGCTGCCCGACGAACCGGTGTTGGTGCGATTTCAGGCAACCCTTCTGAAGGCACCCGCCGCACCGGATCATGCGAATCGTGATGTGCTGGACGGCTTTCAGGCGTCGGCGGATGAGCCGCGACTGCAGGCTGACGCGACACTGGTGCACCTGCACGACGGAACCAACGTCGTTCCAGCCACTGGGCGCGTGAGCGTGGTGATGCCGGGACTCACATCGGATCTCCACGCAGGCGAAGTGGTGGAAGGCATCGGATGGCTGATGCCCGCGACCACAGCCGCCAACCCGGGTGAGCGTGATCCGCGCATCGGAGCCTGGCAGCGTGGTTGGGTCGGGCGCCTGCAGCTCGAATCCCAACCAGCACGCGTGATGGCGGCACCGTGGCCCATGCAGGTGCGATCGTGGTTGCAATCGTTCGCCGATCGGAATCTGCTGCTCTCGCTCGGTGAACCACACGCCAGTTCCGTTGCAACGCTGGTGGTGGCCATGACCACGGGTCGACAGCTGCCGGGATACGCGGCATTGCGACAGACCTTCTCGGCGACGGGGCTGAGCCACTTCCTGGCGATCAGCGGCTTCAATGTGGCGGTGCTGTTCGGCGTGTGTGGTGTCTGTCTGGAGGCGCTGCGTGTGCCGTGGTGGCTTCGTGGTTGGTGCCTGATCATGACGGGTCTGCTGTTTCTGGTGGTGGTGGATGTCGAAGTGTCGGTGCTGCGAGCGGGTGTGGCTGGCGTGATGGCGGGCACATCGCTCACCTTCGGCAGGGGCTGGCGCGGCAATGGCGTGCTGGCGACCGCCGCCATCGGAACGCTGCTTGTGGATCCCTGGTCAGCGCGGAATGTGGGCTTCCAGTTGAGCTACGGCGCGGTGCTTGCGCTTCGATATGGCTCTGGTCCGGTGGACCGATGCCTGGCGATGTGCTGGCCGAAACGCTGGACGCTGCATGATGGTTGGATGCTTGCGTTGACGCGCGGACTTCGTCTGGCGTTTGCCGCAAGTCTGGCTGCGTGGCTGGTGTCCACACCCATCACGCTGCTCTCCTTTGGATCGATCAGTCCGTGGTGTGCGGTGGCAAGCACCATGCTTGGTCCACTGGCCGCGCTGCTCACGGTGATCGCCTCCATCGTGGTGGTGATCGGGTGGGTGCCGTTCATCGGACCGATGCTTGGTTGGCCGCTGTGGTGCCTTGGCTGGCTGTTCCTGCAAGCCGTGCTGTGGGTGGGTACATGGCCCTTGTGCATGGTGATGCTGCTGCCGCCCACATCGGGGCCGGTGTGTGCACCACCCGATCCATCCGTCCTTGAATGGGTGGCGCTGGGCGCCGGCGGCAAGACCACGGAAGTCTCCGTGAAGGACATGGTGGTTGTGACCGAATTCGACCGGCACAAGGCTGATGTGGCCAATATCATCCCGCCCCAGCAGGCCGGTCGCATCGCGGTGGCGGCGGGCGTGGCCGACAAGAGCGGCTGGTGCCCCATCGATCCCGTGACCTTCGAATCGAAGCTGCGCCCCCGCATGCATGTGATCGGCGATGCCGCCATCGCCGGCGCCATGCCCAAATCCGCCTTCGCCGCCAATTCCCAGGCTAAGGTCTGCGCCAGCTCCGTGGCGCTGCTGCTGCGAGGCGAGACGCCCGCTAGCTCCAAGCTCCTGAACACATGCTATTCCATCGTCGCCCCCGCCTACGGGATCTCGGTGGCGGACGTCTACCACCCCGCAAGAGGCATTCTAGCGGATGTGGAAGGCGCGGGGGGCGTCAGCACCCTGGGCGCCTCCAGCGAGGTCCGCGCCCGCGAGGCCGCCTATGCGGAATCCTGGTTCAAGACCATCGCTTCGGAGGTGTTTGGTTGAGATGCGCGCACTCGTGGCAGCACTGACGATGACAGCAGTAGCTCCCATGGCGCCGCATGCCCAAGTTGCGCCTTTGGCTATTGTAGGAGACGCCATCCCGCAACCCCTCACCGGC
>RFQW01000419.1 GCA_009924765.1 Planctomycetota bacterium
TGTTTCCGACGAGACCGAGCAGGCGTGGACCATCTCCTTCGCCGAGAGCATGCGTGGCGCCGTCAGCGTGCCAGGCGACTACAAGACCATTCAGCAGGCGATCGACGGCGTCGGTGACGGCGCGACGATCCTGCTTGCCCCCGGCATGTACCGGGAGCGCATCGCGCTGCAGGACCGAACCGTGCACATCTGGGGAGTGGGTGGCGCCGAAGCCACGCGCATCGTGGGTGACGGTGCGGAAGGCCCCATCGCCATGGTGCGTGGCGGCTCCGTGCAGTTCGATGGCATCAGCTTTCAGTGCGGCCGTGGAGAAGCGGGTCGTGGGGCGTCCGTGCTGGACGGTGCGGCCCGCTTCACCGCGTGCCGATTCGTGGGCAACCGTGGTGGTGCGCGCGTGGTCGATGCGCATGTGCGCTTCGAGCAGTGCGGATTCATCGGCAATCGTGCAGGCATCGAGGGCGGCGCGCTGCAGTCGGAGCGCAGCGATGTCCGACTCGATGGCTGCGCGCTGCAGGACAATGCGGCTGGCACCTTCGGCGGTGGCCTGAGTGCCCGCTTGGGCACCGTGGATCTGTCCGACACCGCCATCCGCGGCAATCGCGTGGTGAGCGGCGCCTGGGGCGGCGGCCTGTATGCGGAGGGGGCCACGATCCGCATGGATCGCGGCGACTTCACGGCGAACGAGGCGTCCGTGTCCGGCGGTGGCGCCTATCTGCTCGGCGGCTGCGTCACCCTGCGCGCCGTGCGCTTCGAGGACAACCTCTCGCCCGCCGCGTGGAGCGTGCATGGCGAGCACTCGCTCGTGCAGGTGCAGGGCGGCCAGGTGCAGGGCACGGCCGAGAGCAACTTCGCCGGAACGGTGGCGATCGACGGCAGCAGTTTCCTGGAGGGAGCCGACTGCGACGGTGACGGTGTGCCTGACCGCATCGCGATCGCGCGCGGCTGGGCCAAGGACTGCGACGGCAACGGCAAGCCCGACACGCCTGCGAGATCGCGGGTGGCCTGGCCATGGATGTGGACGGAGATGGACAGATCGACAGTTGCCAGGCGCGCCAGGCCGAGGCGCTTGTCGTGGCGCTGGTGCAGGCCGCCGACACCGAGGCACTGGACCACTGAGCGCCGCGCGCGCACAACCAAGCATCCACCGCTGGCCCGCCCCGAATCTCGCTGTTCGGGGCGGGCTTTGTTTTTGCGGTAGTGTTCGCGTGTGGAAGCCCTGCGGAATCACCTGAATTTGCATCGCGGTGCGCCGGTTGGGGGCGGTACCCGCGCATGAGCGGCACGAACCCATCGCGCACAGGTCTGGACGGGTGGCGCCACGCCTCCGGTCGTCGTTCGCTGGCCGAGGTGCATGCCAGCGTGCCGGTGGCGGCGCAGGGCGGTTTCTGGCGCACGCTGCTGGCGTTTGCGGGCCCCGGTGCCATGGTGTCGGTGGGCTACATGGATCCCGGCAACTGGGCCACCGATCTCGCTGGCGGCTCGCTGTTCGGCTACTCGCTGCTGGTGGTGATCCTGGTGTCCAACCTGATGGCGATCCTGCTGCAGCACCTCGCGCTGAAGTTGGGCATCGTGGCGGAACGCGATCTTGCGCAGGCGTGTCGCGACAGTGCGTCGCGCGCATCCGGCATCGCGCAGTGGGTGCTGTGCGAGGTGGCGATCGCCGCGTGCGACCTGGCCGAGGTGATCGGATCGGCGATCGCGCTGAAGCTGCTGTTCGGCCTGCCGCTGGTGGCGGGCGTGCTGCTGACCGCGCTCGACGTGCTGGTGGTGCTCATGCTGCAGCGCCGGGGATTCCGCGTGCTGGAGTGCATCGTGGGCGGGCTGATCGTGATGATCGGTGGATGCTTCGCCTACGAACTGGCGGTTTCGCATCCCTCGCTGCAGGGCATCCTCGGTGGATTGCTGCCGAAGCCCGAGATCGTGACCGATCCGCGCATGCTGTACATCGCCATCGGCATCCTGGGCGCCACGGTGATGCCGCACAACCTGTACCTGCACTCGAGCGTGGTGCAGACGCGGGCCTACGAGCGCAGCGACGCGGGCAAGCGGCGGGCG
>RFQW01000420.1 GCA_009924765.1 Planctomycetota bacterium
TACTCGATGCCGGCGAGTCGACCACCCTTGGGGTCGATCGAAACCTGCATCTCGCCGCCACCCTCACCGGACATGAGCACCAGATCCGGCGAGCCATCCTTGCCGGCGCGGAAGCCGGTCACCTTGGGGCTGGCCACGAACATGGAACCCACCGCATCGGCGGCCTTGGAAGCATCACCACCGCGCAGCTGCAGCTCGGGCAGCGGCATGCTGGCGCCACCGAACACCGAAGCCATCACTTCGCTCAGCGTTCCGGCCTTGGTCACCTTCAGGTACTTGGTGGGCGCGTCGTTCACTTCCATGTACAGATCGTCGCCAAGACGCGTGAGCTGCATGCCGGGCACGGTGAGCATGGCCGAGTTGTTGGGACCGAAGCCGATCGACAGCTCCTGCGTCTGATCGTTGCCCGGAATCTTCATGGTGAGCGAGATCTTGTCCTGCACGGCGACGGGCGTGGTGTACGCCTTCACCAGTCCATCGATCAGCGCCTGACCCTTGGCCACTGCGTCCGCCGAGGTCTCGTCCTTGGTCCAGCTCTTGCTCAGCGCCTCCACCTTGTCGAAGCCGGGCGGCAGATCCATGGGCGCGCCATCCTGAGGTCCATCCATCTGCATGTCGCCGCCCTGCATGGGCTGGCCCTGCACTTCGACGGGCGTGCCCTTCACTGGAACGCCAGCGGGCATGCCCTGCGCCAAGGCAACGGTGGAGGTGACGAGCAGGCTGACGAAAGTGGACAGGCTTCGCATGCGATCTCCGGTGGCCGTGAGGGCCGGTTGCAGCGCGGCGACCGTCGCGGCCCGGGTCACTTCCGCAGTGAACCCAAGCGAGGCAGCGAAACAGGCGCCAGCGCAGCGAGGAGGGAGTGTACCGAGCGCCCGTTTCGCGGGTCGATGCGCGTTGGTTCGATCTCGTGCAGCGGAACCAGCACGAATGCGCGTTCGGCGAATCGCGGGTGCGGAACGTGCAGGCCGGGCGCATCAAGCAGCTGATCACCGAACAGCACCAGATCCAGGTCGATGGTGCGTGGGCCGCCATGCACGCCGCTGGTGCGCGTGCGACCCAGCGCGGCCTCCACTTCGAGCATGGCCTGCAGCAGCGCGTGTGCGCTCAGCGTGGTGTCGCCGCTCATCACCGCGTTGGCGAAGGCACCGCCATCGGTGGGCTTCTCGGGTGGCGTGTCGTACACGCTGCTGCAACGGATGTCGCGCAGCAAGCCGCGCCGCTCGACTTCCTGCGCCGCTCGCTGCAGATGCGCCAGTCGATCGCCGGTGTTCGAGCCAAGCGCGATCACCGCGCGCACGATTGCAGCATCAGCCACCTTCAGGCCACTCCCAGATGAAGGTGGCGTCGAAATGCTCGCGCTCGGCCACGGCCAGTCGCAGCAGCACGAGCGCCGTCTTGGCCGCGCGGTCGCGCACGATGGCGCGCTCGCCGGGGTACCTGAAGCGACGCACCGATTCGAAGTCTGGCCCGCTCACGCCGATGTACACCGTGCCCACGGGCTTGGCATCGCTGCCACCATTCGGGCCCGCCACGCCGGTGATGCTTGCGGCCCAATCGGCGCGCAAGCGCTCGCGCGCGCCACGCGCCAACGCAGCGGCCACCGGCGCACTCACCGCCCCATGCTCCGCGATCAACGCCTCGGGCACGCCACACAGGTCGCGCTTCGCTTCGTTGGCATAGGTCATCAAGCCGCCCATGAACCATGCGCTGCTGCCGCTCTCTGCGGTGACCAGCGAACCAGCCAGCCCGCCCGTGCAACTTTCGGCAAGCGCCATGGTGAGGCCACGCGCACGCAACGCCGCGCCCAACGCACCCGCCAGCGTGGTGGTGCCGCGACCGAATGCGAAGGGCTTCCACAGCGCCTCGATCTCGGCCAGTTCGGCCTGCATGGCGGCAGGTTCGGCGGCCGCATCGCGACCACGCACGCGCGCCGAAACCACGCTGCCGCTGGCCGTGGTGCCAACCAGCGGATTGCGGTCACGGTGCATGCGATCACCCAGCCGCTCGGCAAGGAAACTCTCGCCCTGCCCGAACGCATGCAC
>RFQW01000043.1 GCA_009924765.1 Planctomycetota bacterium
GCATGCTCCACTCGGCGGCGAAGGCGATCAGGCGTCGGCGTCGAAGATGCGTCAGCGGTCGAGCGGGGGTGAGCCACGCCCACGCCTCGGCCAGCAGCATGCAAACTCTCGCCGTGAATGGTCAGTTGAAGCCGGAGGCCATCGATGGAACTCTCGGGACTCTTCCGTCCTGCGAGCGCAAATTGGATCGTGATCTCACCGATTGCGAAACGGAGTACGTCCGGCGTAACGAGGCGATCTATGGGTTCTGGATTTTCCAAATAACGCAGTGCTTCAATAGCTGGAAAGTGACTCAGGACGCAACGGTCGGCGCCGGTGTCGGAGCGATTTGTGGGGGTCTGGGCGGCCCGTACTTCTCACTCATGTGTGCATTTGGTGGCGCCGGGTTCAATAGCCTTTGGGGTATGACGAACTGCTATTCCTCGGCCAAGTCGGCAAGAAATCAGTCGCTCGCGAATTCATTGGTGGAGCGGAACGATTGCATCGATGACGCCGCCCTTAACTTCGAGCGCTGCCTCGAGGACGCTGGGCTGGGAGATGGACGAAAATAATTGTTCTCCTCATGCGAACAAAACCAAAGATCCTCAGTCAGAATGCGGTTCCCGGGTGCTCGTCGTACGAGCACCCGGGAACTTTGTCCCCCCAGTTTCGAGCGATTGCTTGGTGCTGTCTCGCACTCTGTGTCCTCTTTGCGATGATCGGCCCCACGTTGGCTTTTTTCATGCTGACCGAGTCGGGTCATGCGATCTGGAGCCGTTTGAGAGAGCCACTGCCGGAGCCGCTTCGCCGCCGCGCGTTCGTGCTGCTCGCCGTGACGCTGATGTTCGGCTTTCCCGTCGCCGGTTTTCGTGGGGCGCGCCTGGTGCGCAGGAAACTTTATGACCCCTTCGCGTGCCCCGAGGTCTGTTCGCGTTGCGGTCACAGCCTGAGGCATCTTCGAGGCAGACCCTGTCCGGAGTGCGGCGCGCCGCCGCTCTGAACGCCTCGTTCCGGCCCGCCGCGCTCGTCAGCTCGCGTCGACTCGCTGCACCCCCATGTGCGCCGCATGCCGCCCGATCCACCCGACCACCCACAGGCACAGCGCCGTGGCGATCAGCAGCCACAGGCCGGTCTGGATGTCGGTCTTCACGAATCGCTGGCCTTCCAGCAGGAACAGCCCAAGCGCCAGCGCCATCACGTCCAGCATGCTCCACTCGGCGGCGAAGGCGATCAGGCGTCGGCGTCGAAGATGCGTCAGCGGTCGAGCGGGGGTGAGCCACGCCCACGCCTCGGCCAGCAGCCAGCAGCAGGCCGAAGCACGCCAGCGCCGCCAGCGGCCAGTTGCGTTCCCGCACCATGGTCACTGCCGCGCCCGCGATGCCGTAGCTCTCGCCGTGCAGCAGGAACTGGTTGATCTGCAGGAACGGATTCGCCAGCGTTCCCACGAAGCAGGCGATGCCGGACGCGAGCGCCAACAGCGCGATCACGCCGCGCCATCCCGCCGCACGCAGCAGCATGCGGCGTGGTGGGCGGGGGGCCACTTCGCGCTCGCGAATCGTGTGCTCATCCAGCACCGATGCCACCATCGACAGCACCATCGTGATCGCCACGGCGGTGAGGAACGCGTACACACCCAGGAAGGTGGTGGCACTCACCGCCCACTGATCGCTCGCCAGCATCACAAGCACCAGCACCGTGAACGGATCCAGCATCGACCACTTGCCCAAGCGCCCCATCCACAGCAGCAAGTGCGTGCGGCCGGGGCCCGGCTGCATGCCGCGCCATGCGCGCAGCAGCAGCGCCATCTTCACGAAGGGGAACACCACGCTGAAGCCGCCGATCAGCAGCGCGATGGCCCACAGTCCTTCGGTCCACATCAGCCACACCGTGTGCAGCAGGGAATAGGTCTTTCCGCCCTTGATGAACACTCGGTCCACATCAGCCACACCGTGTGCAGCAGGGAATAGGTCTTTCCGCCCTTGATGAACACGTCGATGCGCATGAAGGGCAGGAACAGGCCCAGCACCTGCAGGGCGCACGCGAGCGCCAGTGCGCCGAGATAGATCCAGCTGCGCTGCCCCATGGCCGCATGCAGCGTGCGCTGCTGCGTGGTGCCGGCATCAGTGGTGCTTGTCTGCGGGGGCGCGTTCACCGAGGCAGGCTAGATCGGGCCCCTGAGGGGGTCAATGAAGCGCATGCGCGCATGCCGTGAGGTGAGTCGACGCGTTGCCGTTCGTGCGGATCCAGCGACGCATCGCGCGCCAGGGCGTACGCTCGCGGCATCGTGCGACGAATCCACCAGGCCCCCGCGCAAGGAACGCATCCATGACCACCGATGCACAGCAGGCCTTCATGCGCCGCGCCATCCAGCTGTCGCGCGAGAACGTGCAGCGCAACGGCGGCCCCTTCGGCGCGGTCATCGTGAAGGATGGTCGCGTGGTGGGAGAGGGCTTCAATCGTGTCACCGCCACCAACGATCCCACCGCGCACGCCGAGGTGGTGGCCATCCGCGCCGCCTGCGCGCACCTGAACACCTTCGATCTTTCCGGCGCCGAGATCTACAGCAGCTGCGAGCCGTGCCCCATGTGCCTGTCCGCCATCTACTGGGCGCGCCTGGCGGGCATCCACTACGCCAACACCAAGTTGGATGCCGCCGCGATCCAGTTCGACGATTACTTCATCTACGAGGAACTTGCCAAGCACCCCGAGCAGCGCGCGATTCCCATGCGCCAGATGCTGCGCGATGAGGCGATGCAGGCGTTCCTGGACTGGCAGGCCAACGCCTCGCGCGTGCAGTACTGAAGGGAGGCGTGTCGGAGATCCGGATCGTTGCGCGTGCGCGCGAAACTTCTGTAACATTCTCCGATGCTTCACGGGCTTCGGTACGCACGAGATCGATGGCTGGCAATCGCCTTGGCGATGCTTGCTGCCGGTTGCATGGTGGGCCCCGACTACACCCGGCCGGAGCCGCTGCTGCCCGAGGGCTTCCGCACGCCGCAGGCAGCCGAGGCCCAGCCCGCTCGCGAGGCGGAACTGGAGGCGTGGTGGAAGCGCTTCAACGACCCGAAGCTCGACGACCTGATCGTGCGCGCGCAGCGGGGCAACATCACGCTGATGCGTGCGGCGGCCAGCATCGCCCAGTACCGCAGCGGCTACGGCGTCAGCTACAGCCAGATGTTTCCCAGCCTGAATGCCGGCGGCAACTACAGCTACACGCTGTACAACTTCGCGCAGATCGGCGCCGACACCAGCGAGACGTCGTTCAACCAGTGGACGTATGGCGTGAAGATCGCCAGCTGGGAGATCGATCTGTTCGGCAAGATCCGCCGTGGCATGGAAGCGGCGCAGGCGCGCCTGCAGGAGAGCGTGGAAGGCTGGCGCTTGGCCATGGTGAGCCTTCGCGCCGAAGTGGCCACCGCCTACATGAACGTGCGCACGCTGCAGGCCCAGCGAGACATCGCCGTGCGCACCACCGACCTGCTGCAGCAGACCTACGACGCGGTGAAGAGCAAGTACAAGGCGCAGACCGTCTCGCAGATCGATCTCAGCGAGTCGGCCGCGCGACTGGCGGTGTCGAAGGCATCGATTCCCCGCTACGAAGCCATGATCAAGGCGCAGTGCAACGGCCTCAGCGTGCTGCTGGGCGAGGTGCCCGGCCCCATGCAGGACGAACTGGCAGCGACGGAGCCCATTCCGCTGGTGATGGGTGAGACGGCCATCGGTCTTCCGGCCGACCTGCTGCGTCGCCGCGCCGATGTGCTGCAGGCCGAGCGCGCGCTGATGGCCGCCACGGCCGAGATCGGCGTGGCCGAGGCGGGCTTCTATCCGCAGGTCACGCTCAACGGCTACTACGGTTTCGCCGCCACCAACTTCTCCGGACTTGGCGACATCGGCAACCAGACCTTCGGCGTCGGGCCATCGATCAACTGGAACTTCTTCAACGGCGGCCTGGTGATCAGCCAGGTGCAGATGAAGCAGGCCATCGCCATCGGCTTCGCGCTGCAGTGGCGCCAGACGGTGCTGGAAGCCGCCAGTCAGGTGCAGACCGCCCTCGACAATCTGGCCGGCGCGCGCCTGCAGATGAAGGCCTACACCGAGACGCTGGGCGACACCAAGTCGATGTACGACCTGGGACTGGAGCGCTACAAGGCCGGCACCATCAGCATCACGCAGCTGCTGCAGTTGGCGCAGATCGTGCTGGAAGCGGAGAACGGCTACGCGCAGGCGCGTGGTCAGTCGTCGCAGAACCTTGTCGAGCTGTACCGCAGCCTGGGTGGCGGCTGGGACAGCGTGCAGGTGCCCGCGGCGGGTCAGGACGCGTTCGAGAGCGACGGCCCCGACATGTGGAAGAAGCAGCCGCCGCTGCCCAGCGAGAACCCGCAACCCCAGGCGGCCAACCAACCCACCGGATGACACACGCCATGCACGCACGCATCACATTCGCGCTCATTCTCGCATCAACGCTGGCCGCCTGTGGCGGACCGCCCGCGCCACCGCCGCGTCCCGATGGCATGCCCGTGACCACCGCGGTGGTCGGCAAGCGCACCATCCCGAACCGCAAGAGCTATCCAGGCATCGTGGCCAGTCCGCGCAGCATCAATCTGGTGGCGCGAGTCGAAGGCTTCCTGCTGAAGCAGGCCATCGCGGACGGCGCGGTGACGAAGCCTGGCGATGTGGTGTACCGCATCGATCCGCGGCAGTACGAGGCGTCGGTGCTCGCCGCCGAGGGCAAGCTGGCCGAGGCCACCGCGCAGCGCAACTACGCCAAGGTCGAGCGCGATCGCAACGAGCCGCTGGTGAAGGTGAACGCCATCAGTCAGCAGGTGTACGACGATCTGGTCACCAAGTACGAGTCCGCCGAGGGCGAGGTGCAGGTGGCGCAGGCCAACCTGATCCAGGCCAAGCTCAACCTGTCCTACTGCACCATCGGCAGTCCGTTCCCGGGCCTGCTCGGCGCGAGCAAGTACTTCGAGGGTGCGGTGGTGGGCACCGCCGATGCCGCCAACCTGAACACGCTGGTGCAGATCGACCCCCTGTGGGTGCAGTTCAGTCCCTCCTCGAAGGAGTGGCCCGACTATCAGGTCCAGCTCGCGAAGGGCCCGATGACGGTCACGCTGACGACGGACGGCGACCGCCCGCAGCGCGCCACGGGAACCATCGTCTTCGAGGACAACCAGGTCAACACCAAGACGAGCACGCTGATGCTGCGCGCCGAATTCCCGAATCCGGGCGGCGTGTTCCGCCCGGGCATCTACGCCAACGTGGACGTGGTGCTTGGCGATTTCGGTGACGCCATGGTGGTGCCGGAGCGCGCCGCGTTCGCCCGCGAGGCGGACATCTTCGTGTGGCGCGTGAAGTCGGACGACACGGTGGAGTCGGTGGCGATCAAGCCGCTGCGGACGGATGGTGGAGAGTTGGCATTCAACACCAGCAGGTTGCAGGTGGGTGACCGCATCGTGGTGGATGGCATCCAGCGCCTGAAGGTGGGCGTCAAGGTGATCGAAATGCCGGCAGCCGCGGTTCCTGCGGCGCCCGGCGCAAGCGCGCCCGCGGCGGCTCCCAAGAACTAGTCCAGCATCCGCAACACCCACCATGGTCCGCTTCTTCATCCATCGTCCGATCTTCTCCAGCGTGATCGCCATCATCACGGCGCTCGCGGGCGCGATCGCCATGGTGGTGCTGCCCATCTCGCAGTTCCCCAACGTGGTGCCCCCCACGGTGCAGGTGGCGGCCACCTACAACGGCGCCGACGCGCTCACGGTGGCCAGCGCGGTGACCATGCCGCTGGAGAACCAGATCAACGGCGTGGAGGGCATGCTGTACATGTCCTCCAACAGCACCAACAACGGCGCCTCCACGATCACGGTCACCTTCAAGGTGGGCTATGACCTGAACATCGGCGCGGTGGACGTGCTGAACCGCGTGCAGTCGGCCATTCCGCAGTTGCCGCAGCCCGTGCAGGACCTGGGCGTGACCATCAACAAGCAGTCGACCAACCTCACGCTGGTGGTGTCGCTGATCTCGCCGGACGGCGCCTACGACAGCACCTTCCTGTCGAACTACGCCAACATCATCGTGCAGCCCGTGCTGTCGCGCGTGAACGGCGTGGGCAGCATCACGCTGTTCGGTCTGCTGCAGTACTCCATGCGCGTGTGGCTGGATCCCGAGCGGCTGACCGCGATGAACATCTCGCCGCTGGACGTGGCGAACGCCATCAAGGACCAGAACCAGCAGGCCGCCATCGGCAGCGTCGGCGCCGCGCCCACGGCGGGGTCGCCAAGCTTCAACCTGACGCTGGTCACCAAGGGGCGCCTGCAGTCGGAGAAGGACTTCAGCGACATCATCGTGCGCTCCGGTCCGGACGGCGCGGTGGTGCGCATCTCGGACATCGGCCGCGTGGAGCTTGGCGCCTATCAGTACAGCAGCACCTCCAACCTGAACGGCGGCAGCACGGGCACCGTCGGCATCTACCAGCTGCCCTCCGCCAACGCCTACAGCGTGGCCGAGGATGTGCAGGCGCAGATGCGGCGTCTGGAGCCGCTGCTGCCTCCGGGCGTGAAGTGGCAGGTCACCTACGACAGCACCAAGTTCGTGTCGGCCTCGATTGATGAGCTGATCAAGACACTGGTGGAGGCGGGCCTGCTGGTGCTGGCGGTGATCTACATCTTCCTGCAGAGCGGCCGCGCCACGCTGATTCCCATGATCGCCATTCCGGTGTCGATCGTGGGCACCTTCGCCATCATGGCGGCGGCGGGCTTCAGCATCAACACGCTCACGCTGCTGGGCCTGGTGCTGGCCATCGGCCTGGTGGTGGACGACTCCATCATCGTGGTGGAGAACGTGTACCGGCAGCTGGAACTGGGCGCGCCCAACGGCCTGGTGGCGGCCGAGCGTGCCATGGCGGAAGTGGCGGGGCCCATCGTGGCCACCAGCTCGGTGCTGCTGGCGGTGTTCATTCCGGCCTCGCTCATGCCCGGCATCACCGGTCAGCTGTACAACCAGTTCGCGCTCACCATCGCCTTCAGCATCGCGCTGAGCATGGTGAATTCGCTCACGCTGTCGCCGGCGCTGTGCGCGGTGTTCCTGAGCAAGCCGCACAAGACCACCTTCAAGCCCTTCGTGCTGTTCAACGAGGGCTTCGAGTGGGCCACGCACAAGTACTCCGGTTTCGTGCGCTGGCTGGCCCACCACTGGTGGATCATCGCGATCACCTTCGTCATGGGTGCGCTGGGCGTGGTCTTCATGCTGGAGCGCACGCCCACGGCGTTCATCCCCAACGAGGATCAGGGCTACTACTTCGTGGCGGTGCAGATGCCCGCGGGTTGCAGCCTGGCGCGCACCGAAGCGCTGGGCAAGAAGGTGCTCGACATCGTGCGCAAGGACCCGGCGGTGGTCGACGTGATCGAGATCAACGGCTACAACCTGATCACCAGCGTCACCAGCACGAACGCCGGCTTCATCATCGTGGTGCTGAAGCCGTGGGACCAGCGCGATCCGTTCACCGAGAATGCGCGCGCGATCATCACGCGCGCCGCGCCCGAGCTGCTGTCCATTCCGGAAGGCCTGGCGATGCCGTTCCCGCCGCCGCCCATTCCGGGTCTGGGCACCGTGGCCGGCTGGCAGCTGCAGCTCGAGGATGTGAACGGGCAGGGGTTCAACTTCCTGGCCGAGGCGGCCAACGACCTGATGGAGGCGCTTGCCAAGCGGCCCGAGGTGGCCAGCGTGACCACGCCGTTCCAGTCGCAGGTGCCCATGGTGCGAATCGCCATCGACCGAACCAAGGCGATGAACTACGGCCTGGCCATGAGCGACGTGTTCGCCGCCATGGGCCAGACGCTGGGTCAGGCGTTCGTGAACAACTTCAACGAGTTCAACCAGGTCTACAACGTCATGGTGCAGGCCGACGCGGCCGGTCGCATGACCGTGGGCGACGTGTTCAAGCTGTACGTGCGCAACAAGGATGGCGACATGGTGCCGCTCACCAGCTTCGCCGACTTCCACTTCGAGGTGGGCACCGACAACGCCACGCGCTACAACCTGTACAACACCATCCAGCTCAACGGCTCCACCGGACCGGGATACGGCTCGGGTGACTCCATCAAGGCGCTCGAGGAAGAGGCGGAGCGCGTGCTGCCCGATGGTGTGAGCTACGAGTGGACGGGCACCACCTATCAGCAGATCGAGTCGGGCTCCTATGCGCCCTACGTGTTCGCGATGGCCATCATCGCGGTGTACCTGCTGCTGGCGGCGCTGTACGAGAGCTGGATCCTGCCGCTGAACGTGCTCCTGGCGGTCACCTTCGCCGTGCTGGGCGCCTTGCTGCTCATGCACTTCCGTGGCCGCGCGCTCGACGTGTACGCGCAGATCGGCCTGGTGATGCTGGTGGGTCTTGCAGCCAAGAACGCCATCCTGATCGTGGAATTCGCCAAGGTTCGCTACGACGGGGGCGAGGGCATCATCGATGCCGCCGTGAACGCCTCGCACCAGCGACTGCGCCCCATCATGATGACCGCCATCGCGTTCATCCTGGGCATCGCGCCACTGGTGGTGGCGATGGGTGCGGGTGCAAACAGTCGCCAGTCGATCGGCACGACCGTGATGGGCGGCATGATCGGTTCCGCCACCATGGACCAGCTGGTGGTGCCGGTGTTCTTCGTGATGATCCTGGGCATCGCCTCGAAGTTCGGCGGCGCCAAGCGCATGCCGCATGGCGGTGGCACGCCGGAACCGTCGCCTTCGGGCGAGGCGCCGCCGCAGCAGCACTGATCCACTCGATCAGCTGATCGTGAGCGTGGGCCGATCCACCTTGCCGCTGAGCGCGGCAATGCTGATCTGTGACGCCACTTGCTGGCACAGCGCATCCAGCGACTTGCCCATGGCCGGCGCATCCCAGTTCTTCAGCGGCGTGCCCTCGTCACCGTTCTGGCGCAGATGCACATGGATCGGCAGGCTGCCCAGGTAGGGCAGGCCCATCGTCTGCGCCATGATCTCGGCGCCACCGCGGCCAAACAGGTCGTATTCGG
>RFQW01000421.1 GCA_009924765.1 Planctomycetota bacterium
CTTGCCCTGGCCGCGCAGTTCCAGCACGCGCGCGTCCAGATCCACGCGGATCTGCTCCGTGGCCTTCGCGCGCTGATCTTCGGGCATCACGTAGTGCACCGCCGGAAAGATGAGGATGCGCGGCTCTTCCGACAGCAGCTCGCCGCTGGTGGCGTCGATCACCTCCAGGCGTTCCACCTCGTCGCCGAACAGGCTGATGCGCACGGCGGTCTGCTCGTAGGCGGGAAACACCTCGATGCAGTCGCCGCGCACGCGGAAATTGCCGCGCTGCGGGGCGGCCTCGTTGCGCACGTACTGCATGGCGGTCAGGTTGCCGAAGAACTCGCGCCGGTTCAGCTTCTGGCCCGCGTGCAGGTTGATCACCTTGTTGCGGTATTCGGTGGGGCTGCCCAGGCCGTACAGGCAGCTCACGCTCGACACCACGATCACGTCGTCGCGCGACAGCAGGGCGCTGGTTGCGGCCAGACGCAGGCGATCCAGATCGTCGTTGCGGCTGGCGTCCTTCTCGATGTAGATGTCCCGCTGCGGGATGTACGCCTCGGGCTGGTAGTAGTCGTAGTAACTCACGAAGTAGTTCACCGAGTTGCCGGGGAACAGTTCGCGCAACTCCTCGTACAGCTGGGCCGCCAGCGTCTTGTTGTGACTCACCACCAGCGTGGGTCGCTTCACGCGCTCGATGACGTTGGCGATGGTGAAGGTCTTGCCGGTGCCGGTGGCGCCAAGCAGGGTCTGGTAGCGGCGCGCATCGTGAACGCCATGCACCAACTGCTCGATGGCCCGAGGCTGGTCGCCCATGGGCTTGAAGGGGCTCGTGATCGCGAAGGGCTCGGACACGGCGCGACTGTATGGTTTCATCGGATGGCGCCGTGTGTCGCACTGCTTGCGTTCCACCGAAGCATCGAAATAGCGCTCCAAAGGCTGTAATTATAAGACTATCACGCAAATTGCAAGAGGGTGGGAAAATCTTGGAATCTTCCGTGGAACATTGTTGCTGCGGCCCATAAATGTGGCACATTGCGTCGGCAGGCTTGTTCCCACTTCCTGCATTCCCGTTCACTTCCCTGTTCCCTCACTGAAAAATCTGATTCACGGTGTTGAGTGGCTCTTCGTGCGCGCTAGATGCGTTTGTGTCGCGCGCTTGCAACGGTCACTCTGCATGCGTGAACCGCGCTCCGGAGTTCCCTCATGCTTCGCACCATTTCGTCCGTGTCCCTCGCTGCACTCGCCCTCTCCGCTTCGGCTTCGGCCGGACTGTGGACCGTCAGCGTGAGCGGCAACCCAGACTTCTACACCGTGGCTGACGCATTCGGCAGCGCAAAGGTGAAGGATGGCGATGTGGTGCGCGTGCTCAGCGGTGGATACATGGGTGACTTCGACACCGGCACCAAGGCACTCACCATCGAGCCAGGCAACAGCCCCGGCATCGTGGATGTGTTCGGCAACATGTATGTGCGCCCCAACAGCACCGTGAACTTCGAGATCGGCGGCTACAACAGCGGCCTGTCGAGCGGCAATCCGCAGTTCGACCAGTTCATCGTGACGGGCAACGTGAACTTCCAGGGCGTCGTGGAAATCACCCAGTACCAGGGTTTCACGCCTTCGCTCGGCGACTCGTTCGCGATCATCCAGAGCGGCGGCTCGATGTCCTTCACCGGCACCACCGTCCTGCCCTCCCTGAGCGGTGGACTGAGCTGGCAGGTGGCTGTGGTCAGCGGAAGCAGCGAATTTGGTGCTTCGGGCTACAGCATGGTTGCCAGCGTGGTTCCGGCGCCAAGCGCTGCGGCACTGGTTGGCCTGGCCGGCGTCGTTTCGAGCCGCCGTCGTCGCGCCTGACCGCCGAAAGCCTTACATCACAGATCGCATCGACGGCCCCGTTTCGTACGGGGCCGTCTTCTTATTTCGGGACCTTGGGCCGATCAAAAGTCGCGAAAGGGAGAACGAATTGCTTGCCACCACGCATGCTCCACGGCAAGTTGCCTCGCCGCTCGGAGCGGCGTCTTGCAGGGAGAAACAGTCATGTCCACACAGCAACGACATCGCATC
>RFQW01000422.1 GCA_009924765.1 Planctomycetota bacterium
CAGTTCATCGCGGACATCAATGATGGCGCGATCGCGGTGGTCGCCCTTGCGGGTGGCACGCTGGTCGGCGTGGCCAGTGCCCGCGTGGCCGGTGACCGGGCCTGGACGCAGATGGTGGCCATCGATCCGGGCTGGCGACGGCGCGGCATCGGATCCGCGCTCGCACGTCGTCTTGAAGAGCGGCTGCTGCACCTTGGCGTGCGCAAGATCTCCGCACTGATCGGACCGGGCCAGGTTGGTGAGCAGGCGCTCCTCAACCGAGGCTTCACCGCGCGCACGGGCATGGTGCTCTACGAGAAGTTCCTTTCGCTGCAGCCTGGCGATGTGCGCACCATCGACAAATGGGGCGGACAGATCCTGGACGGCGAACTGTGGAATCAGGCCGCGGGCATGAAGCGCGAGAAGGCGCTCATCGACGGGCGCATCGTGGCACCACTGGCGGATCCGGCGCTGGCGGCGCAGGCCGGTCTGCGGCCCCCCGCAACCGTGCTGATGTTCGGTCCTCCCGGCACGGGCAAGACCACGTTCGCCCGGGCGCTGGCAGGCCGACTCGGCTGGCCGTTCGTCGAGTTGCTGCCATCGAAACTGGCGACGGGCGAAGGCACGCTTGCCAACGAGCTGCGAGAGGCGCTGCTCGAGCTGGGCCAGCTCGACCATGTCGTGATCTTCATCGACGAGTTCGACGAGATCGCACCGGCCCGCGAAAGTCGACCCGCCTCCGCGGGTGTGGTGAACCAGTTGCTGAAGTCCATCCCCGAATTGCGAAGACGCCCGGGCAAGCTGCTGATCTGTGCCACCAACTTCGTCAACACCATCGATCCGGCGGTGATGCGTCCCGGTCGCTTCGACCTGCTGATCGGCATCGGTCCGCCCGATCAGGCGGCGCTGAGCGCACTGTGGGAGCACGCGCTGTCCACGATGCAACTCCAGCCAGGCGTGGATGCATCGGCCCTTGCGGCCAGCTGCCGCGGGTTCACCCCGGGCGACGTGGATCTTGCCGCGCAGCGGGCGGCCGCCGAGGCCTTCGCTCGAGCGCGCGCAAGCGGCCAGACCGCCGTGGTCACCAGCGACGACCTGGTCATGTCCGTCCAACGCACGCGGGCATCCATCACGCCGACCATGCTTGAAGCCTTCAATGCCGAAGTGGAGCGGTTCGAGCGGGTCTGATCCGCGCCTTCCAGGGCGACGCACGATCCAACCACATCCCCAGAGCCCCAGCGCGCCAGCGCGCGACAGGGCGCTTCCACATGCGCGCTTGCAAAAAAGAGTGAGCCCGGTCCGCACGAATGGACCGGGCTCACGAATGGCTCGCCCTGTGGCGCGAGAAACTTACTGGGCGCACTCGCCCCACGAGATCAGCAGCTCCGCCAGATCGGCGGGATCGGTGTTGCCGTCGCCGTTCAGATCGGTGCGTCCCGCAGAGCCCCAGCCCAGGCACAGCATGGCGATGTCCTCGCCATTGATCTGGGCATCGAGCACGGCGCTCAGGTCATGGTCGCACGAGCCGACCAGCTGCGGGGAGAAGAAGGCGTACAGCTGACCACCTTCGACCAGCGGGCTGGCAACGCTGTAGTGCGCCTGCATGTCGGCCAGGAACCATCCCAGACCGAGCGTGCCGCGCGCATCCACCACGCCAGAGCTCTCCTCGTCGGTGGAGAACGGAGCCGTGGCCGCCACGCCGTAGTCACCGAACCGGGCGGGGTCGGACTTCAGCACCATGGTCAGCGTGCGCGTGGCCACGTCGAACATCCACGTCTTCGCATTCTGCGGATGGCCACCCGGATCCTCCTGCAGCAGCAGGCGCGTGCCACCCTGGATGGTGTTGTACACGCACAGGTTGTCCAGCATCTCCACAGCGGTGGTGCCATCAAGCATCGCCTCGATGGTGCCGCCGGCCGCCAGGTTGTTCACGTCATCGAAGCGCAACCGGAACAGACGGCTGGCATGGGCCTGCGCAGCGCCGGCCGAAGTCTTGCTCATCTGATCGGTGGTGTTGAAGTAGAAGTCGGACGGGTGCATCGGATCCCACGCGCCATCCTCCGG
>RFQW01000423.1 GCA_009924765.1 Planctomycetota bacterium
GCGCGCCGCATGCGGCAAGCGACAGCAGCGCGAGGGCGAGCAGCGAGCGCAGCGATGTCGAGAGCATGCACATGAATCGGCGGAAGCATAACGCTCGACCGCTGCGGCAACAGTCGTGCCACCACGCGCAAAAACGGGGCGGGCCGTTCGAGGGATTGCGCCCACTCGAACGGCCCGTGCCTGCGTTCACATCACTTGGCCTTCGGTGAAGCCACGCCGCTCTTTTTGCCCGTGAGGCTCGAAGGCGCCTTCTTCTTGGGCAGGCCGTCGTCCAGATCCGGCGCCTGCACGTTCACCGTGACCTGCAGCAGCACCGTGCGGAACAGCGGGTTGGCAGGCGTGAACCGCACGAACTGGCGGGACGCGCCCAGGGGCGGCACGGTTGCAGGGCGATGCCACGCGAATGTGCCGGCGAGCGGCCGGCCGGTGAGAGCACCGACCGCCTTGCCGCCACGCAGTGGGCCAGCGGAGAGTTGTTGTCCAAGCACGAACATCGGGGCGCTTGGAAGTTCCGCGAGGCGCTCCATCGATGCGCCTGCACCTGCCTGCGCAGCACCGGTGGTGATCGAGAAGGCACCTTCGAGATGCGGGGTGAGGTAGCCGAGCTTCTCCGTGTTCTCGCTGCCGAAGTCATCGCCGTACACCAGTCCGCCGGTGTCGTCGCTGTTGGCGTTGAAGCAGAACCAGGTGAAGCTGGCGCCCTTCTTCTCGGTATCGGTGCCGTCGCGATCCACGGCCGTATCCATGTATGCCAGCAGCGTGGTGAGCCACTGCTTGTCCTGGTCGATCAGGTTCTGCGGGGTGGCGCCGCTCTGCTTGCTGCCGGATGCGTACTGGCCGATGTAGTGCTGCAGACCGGTCGTGTAGTCGCACGAGACGAGGTTGCCGTTGCTGTCGTAGTAACCCGTGTAGCCGATGCCCGAGATCCAGCTGCCGAGCTCGCCGATGTGCATCGGCGCTGTGATGCCCGATGCGGCACTGCCGTCGAGCAGGAAGCCCCAGTAGGGCGTCCATCCCTGCGGATCCAGATTGGCCGGGTAGGTGCCGTTGCTGGTGGTGTAGTTGCTGGAGTACGGGAACCACGGCAGCGGATTCTCCGGCAGGCCGATGAACGACGTGCTCTGCGGGTAGTCATGGATCGAGTAGATCACCTTGTTCGCGTAGGTGCCCAGGTCGATCGGAGCCACCTGCGCGCCGCGCAGGTTCGAGCCCCAGTGGGTGTAGTCGCTGCCACCGAAGCTGGTGGTGCCGGCGTCGTTCGCCCACTGCGTTCCCTCCACCATGATCAGCATGCTGGGGGCGGCATTCAGGATCGCCTTGCCGCAGCGCTCGGCCGCGTGGTTCCACGACTCGCCCGGATTCGACCTAGCGCCGGTGTCGGGGTCGACGGATCCGCTGGAGTCATCGGCCAGGGTCCAGCTGCAGCCGCTGCTGGAGCTTGTTCGCGGATCGTCCTTGGGTTCGTTGAACAGATCGCAGGCAATCACCGCGTAATTCGTGTTGCCGGCCTCCGAAGCCATGCTCCGAAGCCATGTTGCTGTACCGCTCGGCCAGCATCACCCAGGTGTCGATCCAGTTCGTCTCGGAATACGTGCCGGTGCCGGTGTTCACGTACCACAGTGGCTGGCTGGTGTAGCTGTCGTGGATCATCGAGTGGCAGTCCAGGATCACCTTCATGCCCTTGCTGCCGGCGTAGCGGATCACTTCGTCCATCATCTCGAGCGGCGTCTTGTTCACCCACACGGTGCACGAGTCCGTGTTGTTGGCGCCGCAGGAAACGACCTTGGTGCTCGTGCTCAGCAGCTCGCTGTTCGTGGTGCGGCTCGGGTAGTCGTAGATGCCGGCCACGTAGCCGGGCGCGGGCGACGAGGAGCTGATGTTGTCCACGGAGAACGGCAGTCGCAGCGTGTTGAATCCGAGGCCTGCCATTTCATCGATGCAACTCTTGAAGTCGCGGGTCCACACGCCGGCGGGCGCGGCATTGGCGGTCTCGAAGCCCGACCAGTTGGCGCCGGTCATGCGCACATAGTTGCCGGTCTGG